>JAJYHU010000105.1 GCA_021784615.1 Acidobacteriota bacterium
CGCATCATGGCAATAAAAGGCTGTGATCATTCCCATCGAGAGCGCAAAAGTCCTTCGCGCCTCATCGTCGCAGAAAAAGTCCAGAGCCCACCGCCAGCGACTCCACGCCCGTGGCCATTCTCAATAAGCGCTGCCACAACAGTCCGGAAGTGCTAAAAGGCTATAAGCGCACCAATAACAGTCAGCACTGTTAGAATATAATGACTTGTTTCAATCAGGGGAAAAAAATGAGACACTTCCCAACAAATCCCAAACCGGCGGCAAAATAATCCCTAAAAGCATGAAGAATCAGAGCCCAGCTTGCCGGAACCTGAGATCAAAAATAAGGCCGCGGAGGCCGTTTCCTACTGCGGCCCTCAGACGCCTAAATCCATCTAACTGGCAACCTTAGCTCCGATGGCACGCAGCATCTCTTCGTTGGTGGAAAACTTGAACTCCGGCAAACCCAGCGATTCCGCCTGCTGAGCCTCCGCTTGGCCAAGCCTGCTGATATCCTCCTTCGTCACCGCTTCGATCCCCCGGCTGCGCATCCCTTGAAGAATTTCTTCAGCGGAGGGCGAGGATTTGACCTCGGCGCCTTCAAGGTATTTGAGAATATGCCCGGCGCCCTGCTCGGCGTCAAAACGCGCCTTGCCGACCAAGCCTTCGCTGGCTTTGCGCGCCCATCCCACCACAAAAACGCCGTCGAGCACCTTGCCCGATGCCGGGTCAAACACCTCGTAGGCGGCCCGGTCCGGTTCAGCCGGGTCAGAATTGGTTACGTAAGAGTTTTTGCCGTAGGGAAGGCCCAGAGTCGGATCGGCAAGATCGCCAATGGCAAAGATGAGCGTGTCAACTTCGAGAGACGTCTCTTTGTCCGTTACTTTCGGCCGGGTGCTTTCACCATCACGGACCAGCACGTTTTCGACAACGCGCAATCGCTCGATTCGGCCGTTTTCCCCGGATTCAATTCCCACAGGAGACGCAAGGAATCGAAAGGTGAGCTTTGACTTCGGCGGCGAATCCGGCTCGGTTTTCATCCAGGGAAACGTCGTTTCAGCAATCTGGCTGACATCTTGTCCGACAGCCCGGACAGCTTCTGCAACGCGGCTCAGTTCCTCGCGGAACAGAGCGCGATCCAAAAAAGTTTCAATTTCATCGAACTCTTTGCGATCGAACTTGACCTCAAAAGGTCCGCGGCGCGCGACCACCGTGACCTCGTCCGGCTTTTCGCCAGGTTGGTCGACCATCAGCCAGCGCGCAATATCCACCATCACGTTTCCCATGCCCACGATGGCCACGCGGCGGCCGCTGGAGAAATCCTGTGAGGCAAACGGCGGCAGCCGGTTGTAGTGGTAAACAAAATCCTTGGCCGAGTAGACGCCCTTGGAATCTTCACCGGCAAGGCCGAGCTTCTTGGTTCCTTGCGCGCCCACGGCAAAAACCATGGCTTTCGGCTGCCAGTCTCTCAGTTCGCCAATGGTCAGCCGTTCGTCGGAACGTACCCGGGCGTTGCCAATGTAATCGACGTTCGGCATCGCCAGAATTTTGGCGAACTGCTTCCTCAAGCCGTTCTTCATGTGAAATTTTTGGGGATAGATGCCGTACTCGGCAAGGCCGCCAAGCTTGACGTCCCGGTTAAAAATCAGTACCCGGTGCCCGGCCGTTGCGATCTTGCGGGCAGCGAAGAGTCCAGCGGGGCCGGCGCCTACCACATATACCGTTGCTTGATCCATGAGTAACCTCTTTGCCTTTCAGCATAATCTCATCTCCCACTCATGGCTCGCCGCCCACCGGCCTGTGTGGGGCCTGCTCAAAAAAACGCGCGCCACCGACACGGTTAATCTTGATTGAGTTGGATTTTAGCAGATTTGCAGAACTGTTCACAACCTCCAGGATTGAAACCTGATGAATTTTGGCGGGAAAAAACCTGAAAGTCGCATCCCCAAGGCGCTGCCTGGGGCAATCCACAGAGCAGGAGCTAAGTGTCAACAATTAGAATGTTTAGGACTGCTTGGGAGGATTATAAGAATTCCAGACAACCCTGTGTTGCAGCCGCCACAGTAAGAAGTGTGCGCGTTATGGTGGGCAGGTCGGACCCGTAAGCTGCGCCGACGGGCACGTGGATACGAACATTAGAATCTCCTAGCGGCCAATTGATTACCTTGCCGTTGATCAACTCGGAGTTGGGAACGATGATGGAGATGTTGTCATTGGTCTGAATCGTGGTGGAGCGGAAATTGATGGTCCGGACGTTTCCTTCCACGCTTTCTACGGTGACCTGATCGCGGACCCGAATGGGGCGCTCGACAGCAGCATCAATCCCGAAACAAAATTGGCGACCACGTTCTGCAAGCCAAAGCCGATGCCGACGCCAAGGGCGCCAGCGACAACGGCAATAGCGGTCAGGTTGATGTTAAGAACCTTCAGGCCAACCAATAACCCAATCACCCAAAGCCCATATTGGGTTAGCGAGGCGACGGCACACTGATCTCCGGCCTCGACCGGCAAGCTGCGCAAGAAATCGATCTCCAGCAAGCGGCGCACCCGCCGCGCCCGCGACCAACTCTCCCGCGCCTGATACGGGAACTCCCTGAACGCCCGCGCCGCAAGGCCCGTCTGACGGTATTGTGCAGCCTGCTCCTGTTCCCCCACCATTTCCACTTTCAGCCGCTCGTTCTTCGCCAGCCCCAGTACATAGTCCAGCTGATTCTGTTCGCACCAGTTCATCAGATCTTCGCGGCAGAAGCCCGAGTCGCCCCGCAGCGTAATCCCCACATCAGGCCCAGACCCGCCGAATCCCGGCTACGATCCGCGCCACTTCCTCCACACAGCCGACCGAGGTGTCGAGGTTCGAATTTTCCGTGAGAAATGCGCGCTATAGGCTCGAATCGCCCATGCGCAGAAATTTGCATGCAGCACGAACCGCTTTTCTGGTGCAAACTTCCGCGCCCTCCGTCAATAGAAAGCCTTTGTTAGCATATAAGACGCTTTTTACTGAAGCCCTTCCGGCATAGCTGCGGCGGGAAGGGCCGCTTTTTCCTTTTCGGTTAAAATTTTGTAACACCTTGAAACCAGTATCGTTGTTGCTCGCTGGCGGCCAGGCGAACATTTCCTGCTGTCGGCTGCCTGCACTCCAGAACGCCTCAAGAATACTGGCCGACTATCCGAATAATAAGAGTGGGATTCGGGTGGCAGGGGGCGGTTTGCGAAAGCATCGTATTTGGTACAAGCCTTGCTTGTAGATTTGTTGCTGTCCGCCCCGAAGCGGCCCGAAGCTTTGTTTAATGTTGAATCAAGGTACTTATAAGTTAGTAGTTACTCCGGAAATGGCTACATTGTGCCTTGTCAAGCCGAAAAGAACTGGTAATGTAATTTATACCGTAAAGTTTGACGAAGAGACCTTGGCCGGGGGCTTGGGAAGCAGATGGGTAATCGCTCATTTTGGCAGAGCGGAAGAACTTCCGACGGGTTGAATTGCGCGAGATTAACGCGTGAAGGAGTACCAAGAATGATCGCGAATCACGAGTCCAGCCGGAAAGGCCGCGAGGCGCGTGGCATCAGCGTGATGATCGTAGCGGTGGGGATGATTTTCATCTTGGGGATGGCCGGTTTGGCGATCGACCTTGCCTCGCTTTATGTGGGGCGCAGCCAGGCGCAACGCGCGGCAGATGCAGGAGCGTTGGCGGGCGCGCAGGCTTTGGTGGACAACTCAGGGTGCGTTCCGGACAGTAGCGGAACGATCAGCGGGGCGTGCGTGGTGATTGCCCAGCAGCAAGCTGTTACCGTTGCCAATCAGAACCTGATTGCGGGAGTCAGTCCTGACATTTCGACCAACGACGTCACAGTTGATACAAGCGTTCCAAACGATCCTCAGGTCACAGTGTATGCCGGACGCGGAACGTACAACGGTTCAAACCACAGCAACGCTCTGCCAACCTTCTTTGTGAAGGTGTTCGGCGTTGATTCAGCAAACGTATCCGCAAAAGCGACGGCTGAAGCTTTCAACCCTTCCGGGTCGGGATTGCCTATCGGGGTCAAATGCGTGAAGCCTTGGTTCTTTCCCAACTGCGATCCCGGTAACTCGACCCCGCCACTCAATACCGATTGTTCTCCAGCCACAGGCCCCTTTGTCGTGGACGACGGTAGTGGGAATCTGACCGTGGCGCGCCCTGGCCAGTATCCGGCTACAGGGGTTTACGGAGAGCCGTTTACCATGAAACCCGGTTCACCGGGAAGCGCCGCCGCGCCTGGGCAGTATTATGCCGCATATATTCCCAATACCACCCAGATGCCAACTTATTGCCCGTCTTGTGCAAAGTCGGGCGGAAGCGGGGGGGGATCGGGCAGCGCGGCCGTGTACAGGGCGAATATTGAATGCTGCAATGAAAACACGGTTATTTGCGGCGTCCAGAACGTCACAATCCAATCTACAGCCGGCAACATGGTGGGGCCCACGAATCAGGGAGTGGATTGTCTCATCCAACAGAGTCCCGGCTGCGGCCAGGATTATTTGCAGGGGATCACCTCTCCCTGCACCCCCATAAACTCGCCGCCCAGGCCTAATCAGATTGCAAACTATCCTTTCAAGGTTATTCCGGGGGCGAACAATCAATTTTTCAATGGGGCGACCTCCATTTCTATGTCCAACTCGAACTCCGTGGTGGCGGTGCCTATTTACAAGGGAATTTTGCAGTCTGGTCAGAACCAAGTTAATGTCGTAGGGTTTCTGAAGGTCTTCCTCCAGTATGATGATGCCCAAAATCAGGGAACCATTTATGCCTATATCCTGGATGTCACGGCGTGCGGTAACGGAGGGAGCGGCTCGAGTACTGGCGGCAGCACGGACGTTATTTCTGCAGGCGGGGCGACCATCCCGGTGCGGCTGATCCGCAATGGCTCGTGACAGATCGATCGTCAGAAGGAGTGACGGGGGCGGTAACGCCTGAAACTGAACGGTCTTAATTGATTTCTATTGATCCTGACCACCTTGGGGAGGGGTCAAGTGTTCTCGATGACGCGCCGGTAGAGTTCCTCGTAGAGGGGGATAATTTTCGAGGAGCAGAAATCGCGCAGGGCTCGGTGGCGGCCTGCTTGGCCCATCTGTTGGCGCCGCTCGGCGTCGGTCAGAAGATTGAGCGCGCAAGCCGCCATGGCTTCAACCTCTCGCGGCGGCGTCAGAAATCCTTCCACCCCGTCCGTCACCACCTCCGGCAGTCCGCCCACTCGCGAACAAATGGGAGGAACGCCGCTCGCCATTGCCTCGAGCGCCGCTAAACCGAACGACTCAAGGTCGCTTGGCAGCAGAAAGATGTCCGCCAGCCGCAACAGTTCCTGCACCTGATTTTGCTTTCCAAGGAACACGACGGCGCCCGCCAGATTTTTGTCGCGAACCAGCCATTCAGCGGCAGTGCGCTCGGGCCCGTCGCCAATCATCAACAGCTTGGCGGGAACTTCCCTGCGGACGCGCGAAAAGATTTCGACCACGTCGGTGACCCGTTTGACAGGCCGGAAATTGGAAAGATGGACCAGAATCTTCTCCCCATGGGGCGCAAACTCCAGGCGCTTGGAGGGTTCCTTGCCGGGACGGAAGACATCACAGTTGACAAAGTTCGGAATGACATCGATAGGACGGGAAATGCCGAATTCCCGCACCGTCACTTGGCGAAGGTACTCGGAAATGGCTGTGGCGGCATCGCTTTGTTCAATCGCGAAGCGCGTCATGGGAAGGTAGGAGCGATCTGAGCCGACCAGGGTGATGTCCGTGCCGTGCAGCGTGGTAACCACGGGAATGCGGCGCGCGCCGAGCATGGCCCGAGCCAGAAACGCGCTTACGGAGTGCGGAATGGCGTAGTGAACGTGGAGCAGGTCAAGCGATTCATTAACGGCGACGTTGTACATCTGGGACGCCAGCGCCAGCGTGTAGGGGGGATGGTCAAACAACGGATAATTCATGACTTCCACTTCATGGAAGTGGATGCGCTCGGAAAGCGCCGAAATGCGGACCGGGACGGCATAGCTGATGAAGTGAACGTCGTGGCCCCGGGCCGCAAGTTCCAAGCCCAGTTCGGTTGCAACCACACCGCTCCCGCCGTAAGTCGGATAACAGGTTATGCCAATTTTCATTGGGGTTTACGCGTACTCGCCCAACTGCGGCCTTTAAGAAGCGGGAGCGCGTTTGGGTTCTTTCTTTCCGGACTCCAGCACGATGATGTTTTTCACCTCGCGCTCGCCGCCTTTCTCTTTGTAATAGATCAGAACGCTGGTGCCCGGGGTCAGCGCTTCCAACTCCAGCTTTTTCCCATTGAGGGCCTCGACGTGGATATCTTTCTTGACAGGGAATATCTCAGTGTCCTGGCCATGCAGGGAATTGACATTCAATACTTTTTGCTTCATGTCCAGAGATTGCACGGTTCCGCTGTAGGCTTGGCGGCCAGGGAAGGGGTTGATTTTCCCCACGATGGGAATCTTGCTCTTATGCTGTTGCGCCGAGAGGGGCGCCGCCTGGACGAAGGCCAGGAGGCATGCGACAACAATCCCCATCGCTATCGGCAACCGCGCGTCGCCGCGCTGCGCCGTGTTTTGCGATGGGTCATCGGGCGCGTTCTGTTGCCGTTTTTCGAGGCTGGTTAATGTGGATCGGGCGGCGGTTGCGGACAATGGCTTGGGCCATCCTATCGGCGCCTTTGCCATGGGGCTGAAGGTTCGAATCAGAAATTGTTTCACTGGTTTACTCCACGGCTGGGGCATTCAGCGCATAATGCCGTATAAGCTCACGGTTGCGGCATCTCAACAAACCAGCCTGGCTGCACTCTGCGCCTTGTTCCTGTATAGAGGGAAAGCCGGTCCCTCCCGCCAGGTTACTCGATGCCTAATTCGTGATCGAAATTGCCGTTCTCGCCGTTTTTGCCGTCGCCATCTTTATAAATGTATCGAATGCAACTTTTCATGATCAGCAGGTTGGGTTCATTGGCGCGATGCACCTTAATGCACAGCCTGTCGTACCATTCGATAACCCCGTGGATTCTTTCACCTTCATCCAGGACAACAACCACGGGCGTTCGGGACTGCATCTGCTTGAGGTAGTAAAAATTCTCGGCGTTCGTCTGGTCCGGAGGAGCAGGTTTTTTGCGTTGGACCCTTCCCCCCATTTGTTCCTTCACTTCCGAGAGTGTTGGACGTATTAGTTTGCGGTTCACTCCTTGGTACTCCTTCAACTCTTGTCAGCTAGTGCAAAGCCCTCAGGGGTCTTGCTCAAGAAGGTATTCCATTACCTTTAAGAGTAGATGTCAATTTGCGCGTTCCGGTTTCTTCAGATCTGAAATTTTGACCAGAAAAACTTTCACGGTGTATTTCGATATATACCATATTCGTGGTTCGAGAACAATCTCACCGACCGGCCTGCATCCCGGCGGCATCCCCTTAGCGGCCTCTGTGGGGAAATTGGAATTTTGGATTTCAATCGGCTTCTCACGCAGTGCTCCGGTTTCTACGGCCCGGTCGCCGATGAAAGGAGGTTCGAGGCAAGCGAATCAAGGGAAAGCTGCTGGTTGGCATTGCGGATCTGCTGGCGATAGATGTCTTCGATGCCGGCTGCAAGCTTTTCGATCCCGGCCATGCCCAGAGCCTGGCTCCAGGCCTTCAGGCGCGGAACAAGGTCGACGTGGGTTACTCGAGGACTTTTCTCTTCCTCGATCACCTGCATGAGGTCTTGCAGGATTCCGGAACCGACTTTAAGCGTCTGCTCGGCGCCGCCGGAATCTGTGACCAGCGACTTGGTGGTATCGAACAGTGTTTTCCATTCACCGGGCGCCAGCGGCCGGCTGCGCGGGCGGGCCACAAGATCCAGAAAATCCAGCCAGGGCTTGCGCCGGAGCAAAAAATCGTTGAGGTCAAAGGTCTGCGCCCGCGCAATGCTGCCCTGGACGACGCGCGCCGCAAGGGCCTGCTGCGGTTTGGTGAATCCGCGTTCTTCGCCGAGAATGCGCTCGATCACCGTTTCTTCGACGGGCGCGAATTGCAGGGTAAAACAGCGCGAGCGGATGGTGGAGCGCAATTCATAAGCCTGGGGGCAGATCAGGATCAGCGTGGTTGTTGCGGGAGGCTCTTCAAGCACCTTCAAAAGCAGGTCGGCGGCTTGCCAGTGGATGGCCTGAGCCTGATCGATGATGAACACCCGGCGCGGCAAATGGAACGGCTGGTTGTAGGCCGTTGCGCGAAGCTGCCGGATTTGTTCGATGAGGATGTACCGGGTGAGAGGCTCGATCAATTGGATATCAAAATAAACGAGCCCCTCGACGCGGCGGTGGGCGTCCTTGATTTCACGCCGCCGGGCCGCGTCTTCCGCGCCGGAGGCGAGAAAATCATCCGCCCTGCGGCACCGGTCGCATTCGCCGCAAAAGTCGCTGCCTTCGGCGCCAGGCTCGGCGCAGTTGAGGGCCTTTGAAAGCATCATCGCCAGTGTCTTTTTCCCGACGCCTTCCGGCCCGGTGAACAGCATTGAGCCGGGAACCCGTCCCCGCGCCAGCATGTCGCGCACGGTCCGGACCGCTTTCTCATTACCCAGAAAAGAGTCAAAACTCATATCATTCGGGGCGCTGGGAAGCCGCGCCGCTTGATCCTCGCACCCTGCGACGGGCGCCCGGCCGCTTCAGGAGCGCCGCTTCTTGATTGCCGGGCGGGCCTGGGCGGCGGTTGAACCGAACCGGAGCCGCTTGGCCAGGAGGCCATCCACCAGTTTGCGAATATCAGCCTGAACCTCGGCAGCCGGGCGGTCGGTCGCAATCACTTTAATCCTTCGCGGCTCTTGCCGGGCCATTGCCAGGTATCCGGCCCGCACCCTCTGTTGGAATTTTAGCCCATGATTCTCAAATCTTGTAAGCTTTGCTCCTCCGCGGTTGGTCCGGCGGCGCGTGCGCTCCAGCGCCACTCGCGGGTCAAGGTCAAGCAGCAGAGTTAAATCCGGCTGGGTGCGTCCGCAAATCGCCCGGTCGAGAGCCCGAACCGTCCTGGCGCCCAGCATTCGTCCGTACCCCTGATAGGCGAAGGAGGCGTCATTATAGCGGTCGCTGATGATGACGCGCCCTCGGGCAAGCGCGGGACGGACAACCTCTTCGAGATGCTGCTCCCTTGCGGCATACATCAGGATGAGTTCCGTCAGGGAAGACATCTTGCCCATGCCGGGGCGCAGCAGAAGATTCCGAATGTGTTCGCCGACTTTTGTCCCGCCCGGCTCGCGCGTTACAACCACGGGGCTGCGCCGCTCTCGCAGATGTTCCACAAGCTTGCGGATGTGCGTGCTCTTGCCGGACCCATCCACTCCTTCAAAAGTAATAAAAATGCCATGAGGCATCGGCTCTTCCCCCCCTGCTTCTTCCTGAACCGTCCAGTGCGTAGTTGCCGTAGGGATTCCTGAGGACTGCGGAAGCCCATCCTCAGTTTCCTTTTTGTCCGGGCGCGGATTCAAATACTACCATCGGAGATTGGCTCCTTACAAGCCGAAAGGCCGGGCCCGACCGGTGGTACAATAGCGCCTCATCATGAGCATCGCGGAAAATGTCGAGATGGTGCGAGGGCGCATCCGTGCAGCCTGCGGGCGGTCCGGCCGCCGGACGGAGGACGTGCTTCTGGTCGCTGTTTCCAAAACCGTGCCCGCCGAGTTTATCCGGCAGGCTTACGCAACCGGCATCCGGGACTTTGGCGAAAATCGCGTTCAGGAAGCCGCCGCCAAGCGTTCCGAGCTTTCGGAGCTTGCCGCCACTTGGCATCTGATCGGCCATTTGCAGTCGAACAAAGCAAAGCTTGCTTGCCAGCTTTTCGACTGGGTTGAATCCATCGATTCGCTGCGCATTGGGGATCGGATCAACCAGTTTGCGGGGGCCGGCGGGCGCAAGCTTCCGGTTTTACTGGAAGTGAATCTTGGCGAAGAAGCCAGCAAGTTTGGCGCAGAGGAAGCGGAAGTCATGCGTCTCGCGGAAGCAATCGGACGCCTCGAAGCTTTGGAGTTGCGAGGCTTGATGACGCTGCCGCCGTTTTTTGAAGACCCGGAAAAGGTGCGCCCGTATTTCCGTCGTTTGCGGCAACTGGCCAGGCATATTGAGGCCCAAAACCTGTCCGGCGTTTCCATGCGCGAACTTTCCATGGGCATGAGCCACGATTTTGAAATTGCCGTTGAAGAAGGCGCAACCATCGTCCGCGTGGGGACGGCCATCTTCGGGTCGCGTCAATAGCATTCCGGCGGAAAGGCCGCCAAAACGCCGTGAGCGAATTCAGCGCTGAAGGCAACACCGTCAAGTTT
Organism: Acidobacteriota bacterium; assembly: GCA_021784615.1. Classification (GTDB taxonomy): domain Bacteria; phylum Acidobacteriota; class Terriglobia; order UBA7540; family UBA7540; genus JAMCXS01. The sequence goes on from JAJYHU010000105.1 coordinate 10,277, forward strand.
TGGCTTCGGGTCAAGCCTCGCTCCCGCCGCGAGCGCCTGGGCCAGAATGCTGCCGGAGAACTTGTGCTTGAAATCCCGGCTCCTCCGGTGGAGGGAAAAGCCAACGAAGCCGTGGTCGAATTTCTGGCTGAAGCGCTTTGCCTGCCGCGTTCCGCGGTTGAGATTGTCGCGGGAGGAAAATCGCGGCGGAAGCTGGTTCAGATCACCGGGGCTCCGTCCGAGGAAACCATTGCCAAGCTGGATGCCTTGGCGCAAAGGAGAAAACCTTAGGCCGTGATTTACGCGCTCTCGCTGACCCTGATTGTGATCGCGCTGCTCGCCGTGAGCGTCGCTCAGTCGAGAAAACTGAAGTCGCATGCCGAC
>JAJYHU010000380.1 GCA_021784615.1 Acidobacteriota bacterium
GCAGCTAACGCCATCCTGGCGCTGCGCTGCTGCCACCTCAACGGCCGCTTCGAGGATTACTGGGAGCGCCGACGCGCAGCCCTCGCCGCCTGATTCCCACTTCTATGTCGCACACCCCTTCCCACCGAGCAGCCCTGCGGCGGGAATCCGCGCCATCTCGCGTCCGGCGCTGATTCCCGGTAATCACCTTTTAATAGCGGTCCATCTGTTTGCGGATCGCCGCCGGGTCGTCGAGCTCCGCCGAAGGCGGCAGGGACTCGCCGTGCCGGGCGTAGTAACCCGGGTCGCGGGCTTTCGAGGGATCAAAGATGCGGGGATCCTCCGGAAGCGCCGTGTAGGGGCTATCGTCCGCAAAGGACCTGAAGCTATCGGCCAGGCTCGAGGCCGCGGCGTCGTATTGGTTCATCGGGGGCATGCCGAAAATCAGGTCAAACGTCTTCAGGATGCTGACGATGCTGGTGTGGACGTGGGAAACGCCGGGCCGGGAAAAAGGGCTGATTACGAGCGACAGGCTCCGGTGGGCGTCAACGTGGTCACGGCCGCCCTGCGCATCGTCTTCAGTCACAAATATGGCCGTATGCGCCCAATACCGGCTGTGAGAAAAGAGCTCGACCAGCTTGCCCAGCGCCAGATCATTGTCGGCCACGTAAGAGGCGCCGTAAGGGTATCCATCCTTGGGCCGCGGCGAAGCCGTATGATCGTTGGGAAGCCAAATGTAAATGAACCGCGGCAGCGGCTTCTTGCCTTTCACGTATCGGGTTTCAAACTCATGCTTGAATTGTTCAAAGCGATACTGGTCCGGGATCGAGGTGTTAAAAGTAGGGTAAGTCCGCGAAGTGTTCTTGAACAAAACTTCCGGCATGGGAATATTGACAGCTTCACGGATCCCAGTCGGTTCCGAGCCGGGTAATTCCTCATATCCCGCCAGTTCCAGGTTCTCGCCATAATTGCGGAAGCTGATCCCGTAGCGGGCCAGGTGTTCCCACAGCGAACCGTTTTCCAGAAAGTCTTCGGGAGAAGGTGAAGTGCTGCCGATCTGGAGCCTTCCGGGCGCGCTCTCGTCGGGATCAAACGAGAAGCGGCCGCCATACCCGGACGGCCAGGCTGATTCAAAGACGGTGTTCGGATAATTTCCCACCAGCCAGTGGTGCCCGTCCACAGAGACGTCAGAATCCACATAGTAGTTGTCGCAAAGGCCGTAGCGTATGGCGAGCGCGTGCTCGTTGGGCGTGACCTGAACGTGCTCGTAAGTGGGCTCGCCCTTCCCACTGACGGTCGCATCGTCGCCGTACTGGGCGAGCGCGGGATCGCCATTCACCCGCTCGCCATCGACGGACTTGAGGTCCCCAAACACCTGATCAAACGTGCGGTTTTCTTTGACGATAAAGACGACGTATCGAATCTTTGAATTCGGGCGCCCCACCGGCGGAACAGGAAAGCCAATATCCCGGGCCGGGCGCGCCTCAGGAACAAAACCGTTATTGTGCAGCACCTGTTCGGTCAGTTCTCCAAGCTCCGTGGTGCTGGGAACGGGCATGATCGAAATCTCTCCAAACATAATGTCGCCGATGTAGTCTCCCGCCGGGCCTTCGTGAAAGTTTGGCCCTCCGTTCGGCCCTGCCCCCAAACCTTTGGCATTGCTCACATAAAGGGTCTTCCCATCCGGGCTTACCTTCACTCGCGCCGGGAACCATCCGGTGGGAATATAGCCCAGCACTTTTTCCTGCTCGGTGTCGATCACCGCCAGCGCATTGATTCCCGCGCAGGCCACGTACAAGCGGCTCCCGTCCGGGCTGAGGGCAAGCCCGAAGGGCAGCACGCCCCGCAGCCCCTTGACGCTATCCGCCGGTTCCAGAAGCAGCGTCTTTTCCACTTTTCCGGTGTGCGCCTCCAAAATGCTGATGCTGTCTTGGGCGGAGTTGCTTACGTACACCTTGTCCCGGCCCGCCAGCACGGCTCCGGGGCTCGATCCCCCCACCGACTCGGGGCCAACCGGGATGCCGGTGCGAACTTTAGCTTTCACAACAGGCTTGGAAGGATTCCCAACGTCGAGCACGTAAACCGAATTTGACTGAGGCACGTTGGGGCTCCCCAGCCCGGCGATCTTTTTGCCCTGGACAACCGTACCTTCTTCAGCTTGCTTCGAAGGAAAACCAAAGGGCGGAAAATCGAGCCCGGTGTGCAAAGCGTCCTTGGGGTTAAATCCGGGGACAAGCGAATACCGGAACATGCCGGCGTTCGAGACGTATGCGGCCTTGCCCGTCGGCGAAAGCGCCAGGCCAAACGGCAGCCGGCCCACCCGCACGCTCGCAATCATCCGGCGGGAATGCGTATCAAAAACCGCCATGCGGTAATACGCAAGGTCCAGGGCGTAAAGATACCTGCCGTCCGGTGAAAGCTTCACGTCGCCCGCCAGGCTATACTGGTAGGTCTTCCCCTGGTAGCGGCCATTCAGATCGAGCCTGCCCACGTCGCGCCGGCTCTTCAGGTCGAAGATGCCGATGCGGCCGTTGTTGCCTTCGGAAACATAAAGCGTTCGATTGTTCGGCGCGATGGCGACACCCAAGTAAACGCTTTCCGGATCGGTCTCTGAACCTCTGGGCGGATATCCCGGCGGAATCTGCCGAACCTGCGGTTTGCCGCTCGAAAGATCGGAAATGATCGACACGGAAAACGGCCAGGTTCCGCTGTTGGAAGTCACCAGCATCTTGCCGTCAGGGCTGAGAGCAAGTCCGTAGGGATGCGGCTCAACCTCAACTTGCACGCCTTCCGGCGTAACTAGGCGTCCGTTGGGCAAAACCGTTTCTCCGCCCGGAACGATTTCCGCGGGCCGCACTCCCGCAGGCGCCGCGAGTTCGCGCACCGGGCGTGGCGCGCACCCTGAAAACGTGATGACCCACGAAAAGAGAATGGGCACGAAAAAAGTCATGCAGGCGGCTGCGGTTTTTCGGAAACTCACGGAAGACCCTCCCTCTTCAAGCTCCAAGCGCGGATTGCTCCGCTCGAAGCACGTGTTTGCGCTGGGTTGAGGTTGCTGAGAGCAATGGAGCGCCCAGAGAAGCTCCACTATAGCAATTGAATTCCGTGAAGTATACGGGGCGTTCACGGGGAAAGGCTCTTGCTTTCCCTTCGCGTTCCCGGCGGGCGTCTATTTCTTTTTGGGCGGCCGGGAAGGCCGCATCTCGATGCGGCTGGCGAGAGCCGTCTTGGGAAACCGGTACAAGTCGACAACCGCCTTGGCAATATCTTCTCCCGTCAACTTCCACGCCTCGCTAGACCTGCTCCCCGGCGCCGCGCCGAAGTCTGTATCGACGCTCCCCGGCATGATGTAGCTGACCCGGATGCCGTCGTGGCGGACGTCCTGCATCAGGGCTTCGCTGAAGCCGTTCAACCCGAACTTGGAAGCGTTATAGGCGCTTCCGCCCACAAAGGGATTCACCCCCGCCAGGCTCGAGATGTTGAAGATGTAGCCGCCGCCGCGCTGGCGCATCAGGGGAATGGCTTCCCGGCAGCAATAAAAGACTCCGGAAAGGTTTGTCTCGATCGTGGTGTCCCACTCATCACGCGTCAACTGGTCCACAGGCTTGAAGTAACCCACGCCCGCGTTGTTCACCAGAATATCGATCCCGCCAAAGCGCTCGGCGGCACCCTGCACCACCTTGCGGCAGGCTTCGTAGCGCCGGACATCCGCCGCTATGCCGTCGGCAGCGTCTTTCGAATCCTTCTGTAACAACTCCAGGGCGGATTTCAGGTGTCCGCCATCGCGGCCGCAGATATAAACCTTCGCCCCTTCCGCAAGGAGCCTCTGGGCGATGCTCAAGCCGATGCCGCGTGTGCCGCCCGTCACCACGGCAACCTTGTTCGCGAGTTCCGTCGCCATTCTCAATCTCCCTTCACAGCAAGCTGAACTTATAGAGTACACACAGCCGGGCGGGCAGGGCAACCTTCTGCCATGCGAAAAACCGAAGCTGGATGGCATGAAGATATCGAGCCGGGAAAACCCGCGCCGACGCAGGTCTTGCGCACGCATGCGGAAAGGCTCGCCGCTTACACTTCAGCTTAACACCCGGCGTCTTTCATGTCCCGCGGCGCCAGGCTTGTTGTGCTCTCGACACCGACGCTAACAACCCACGACCTTTGCGCCGATGCCCTCAGGCCGCTTTGGCCGCCCACAGGTCTGAGAATCGGCCTTCGTGCGGATGCACTAATCGGGCAAAATCGATGTATTTTGTCCGAATACTATCCGCGTGGGTGCCGGCCGAGAAGACGATCTCCTCAGCCTCGCTGACGGTTCTGTCAACCCACACTTCAATGCCGTACAAGTTGCCGAGCGGCGGAATCGCGCCAAGCTCACAGTCAGGGAAAATCTTGGCAAGCTCCGCCTCCGGAAGCATCTCGATGTTTCTTGCCTCAACGAGACTCCGAAGCTCGTTGAGATTCAGCCGGTGGGAAGCCGGCAGCACGGCCATGATAGGTTGCCCGTCCGCGGCAACCACGATGGTTTTGGCAAGCCGTTTGCCGGAAAGATGCATGGAGTGTGCAAGTTCTTGCGCGGTAAAGGCTTGCGGATGGTGTAACCACTCGAAAGGAACGTCCTGCGAACGCAGATATTCGTGGATCCTTTGCGGAATACCCATGGCGCCCTCCTTTCAGTTCCTGCCGGGATGGCCGCTTTCGACCGCTCCGGCTCCGTCCAGAGGTTCTCTACGTTTATTTTACTCCCGCCCGCAACCCGAAGCCAGCCGCAAGGGGATCATGTCAAACATCCAGCCGGAGGAACTCGCTAATTCTCCTCCTCATCAATTTTTGGCGTTTTTCGGCTCCCTCCGGCGTCCAATCTTGCAATCTGCAAAGTTCTCGTGACATGGAGAAACCAGTTGCACCATCACCTCTTTCCCCTCGGTAAATTGCCTTCTTTTTCTCAAAAGAACGGTTTTGGGCGGCCTCGTTTTTTCTTCCTGATACGAGCGTGAGATTTCCAATCTTATTAAGCCAAACGCTGGCCTCTTCTTTGGTCCACAATCCTTTCCAATATTTGTCGTTCTCCCAGCCCCTTGGCAAAATATGGTTGACGTGGACATCCTTATCGAGATCAACGAAGGCGAGCTTTGAGTCGTCGGTCAACCCGTACTCAATAAGCAACAGCACTCGTTTTAGCCAAGGACTGTCGAAAACGTCCGTATCCAAGCTTTCCATTGCACGTTCGGCGATGCGGTCTTTCTGGAGTTTGTCCCTTGCGATCTCTGTGACCGCATCTATTTCGGTGCTATTTTTAACGTGCTCGATGATTTGGAAGGAGATGTCCCTCACCTTTGCCGCATTGTGTCCGGCAATCCAATAAGCATAGTAGAGTCTGCAAAGCTCATCCGCGAGGGAGGGAAGGTAAGCCCGATTTTCCTTCTTCGCAGTCGAGAGGATGGCCTTCCACATGACCTGGTTCCTCAGGTAGCGCAAGCCGAAAATCACCTTGGACTTGGCCCTGAGGACCCATGACAAGCTCTCGACAAGCTGCTTCAGGTCGTAAGCGACGTTCCCAGGCTCCCGGCCCTTCACTGCTTTGGAAAGCCCTTCAAAGACGGACTCTTTAGGCTTTCGTGCTATTAGCCCGCTTAATTCATGAAGGAGCGACAAAGTGCAAATCAGAAGTGTTTGGCGCGGTCTGAATGGGTTTGAGAAGCTGGCGGAATGGATTCCAGTGACAATTTTGCGCGCCTACTCAGCGGCGGGGCTGATCTGGAAGACACGAGCCCCTCTGACATTTGAGTTGTGGCAATCCAGGCTAAAATCAGGAGATCGAACGAGCCAGTTCTAACGGCTGCGACTCTGAGTTGATGCTGACCTTCTGGATCGACACGGCTTGCTACATTCCCATAAGCTCCAGAGAAGCCCTGTAGGGCTTCTCTAACGTCCTCGACGGGCATTGTCCCATCGTCAACGTTAGAGCCGTCATATTTGAGTGGCATTCTCAGAGGTTCGGGCATCGCAGAAAATATTACCATCATCTGCACCGCCTCACCAACCTGCATTTCTCAAACTGCACCACTACCGTGCTGGAGGGCGTGATTCATTCGGGTCTTGCAGCGCCGGGCTTCAGCCCGGCATGCGCCATTGTAGTGGCGTACTTTATCCCGGCGCGGCTCCAAAATGCGGGCCTCAGAGACGATGCTACGGCCCTGCCTGACAAAGGAGAGTTGCGGAAAAGCGGCCGATTGATGTAGTTTACCCAACGGAACTAGAAGAAGGTGGAGCGCGACCGGACTTTTAGAGTAGGCTTGAGGCGGTGCCGTCAGAGTGCCGCAAATCATTGTACGGGCGCTCTAGGAAAAGAGAGGGAATTGTGAAAATCACTGAAATTCGAACGCGGGTGGTGGAGTGGAGGGGAGAAACGGTTCCTCCTCAGCCGCATTTTTGCACCAATCCTGTTGATCTTCTGGAATTGCCGGCGGATTCCATGGGTTCGTTTCGCTTCCACGGCTGGCTGATTGTGGAAGTGATGACGGACACGGGAGAAGTGGGGATTGGGAATGCGGCGCTTGCCCCGCGCGTCACCAAGTCGCTGATCGACTTGTACTTGAAACCGATTTTGATTGGCGCCAATCCGTTCGATTCCGAATTTCTCTGGCAGCACATGTATCGCCGGACCATGGCCTTTGGAAGAAAGGGCGTGGGCATGGTGGCCATCAGCGCGGTTGACATCGCCTTGTGGGACCTGCTGGGCAAGATCCTGAAGCAGCCGGTCTTCCGCTTGCTGGGCGGCAAAACCAAAAAGAAGATTCCCGTCTACGCCAGCCGGCTTTACAGCCAGCCGCTGGAAGATTTGGCGCGCGAGGCGCAGCAGTACAAAGACGAGGGATACCGTGCCATGAAGATCCGGTTCGGCTGGGGACCGACGGATGGCGCCGCCGGGATGCAGCGCAACCTTGACCTGGTGCGGACGGCCCGAGAGGTGCTTGGAGACGAAATCGACTTGATGTCGGATGCCTACATGGGCTGGACGCTCGACTACGCCCGCAGAATGATTCCGCTGCTTGGCCCATACAATTTGCGCTGGGTGGAAGAGCCGGTGATTCCCGACGACATCGCGGGCTATGCGGCTCTGAAGGCGCTGAACGTGGTTCCGATTTCGGGCGGCGAGCATGAGTTTACTCTTTACGGTTTCCGGCAGCTTCTCGACGCGAAGGCCGTGGACTACATCCAATTTGACACCGACCGCGTGGGCGGCATTACGCAGGCGCGCAAAATACAGGCGCTCGCGGAAGCCTTTGGCGTTCCCGTCATTCCGCACGCCGGGCAAATGCACAATTTCCACGTGGTGATGGCCAGCTATAACTCTCCCATGGCGGAGTTTTTCCCGCCCGTGGACGTGGAGGTGGGCAACGAACTCTTCTGGTATATTTTCAAAGGCGAGCCCATGCCCAAGAACGGCTTTATCGAGCTTGATGAAAATCTTCCAGGACTGGGGCTGGTGATTGACGAGCCGTCTCTCAAGAGGTTTGACATCATCGAGTAGCGGCGGGCCGGACCTCTTTCATTCGGAGGCCGTTCGCTCGCCATGCCGAGCAGGTTGCCCGTCGTTCGGAACGCAGCGAGGAATCTGCTTCTAGCGGCGGGCGGCGTAGTTTTTTTGAAGACAACACTCAAAAGGTGTTCAATCGCGGGACGAACAAAATTCCAATCGAGGACGAATCAAGAATGAGTGAACAACCTTTTTTCAGTTTGCAAGGCCAGGTGGCCGTGGTCACCGGCGGAGGCCAGGGAATCGGCGAGGGCATTGCCCGGCGCTTTGCGGCCGCCGGAGCGCGCGTTGCCGTGCTGGATATGAAAGCGGACATGGCCCGCGCTGTGGCGGAAGCAATCGGCGGCGTCGCGGTTGAGTGTGACGTTGCTTCTGCCGCCTCCGTCGCGCGGGCCGTTGCGGAAGTTCGCCGGCGCCTTGGACCGATTGATATCCTGGTGAATAATGCGGGCATTACCGGAAGGAATTTATTGATGTGGGAGCTGGAGGAAAGCGATTTCGACCGCGTTTACGCCATTAACCTGAAAGGCGTCTTTTTGATGTGCAAGGCAGTCATCGGCGAAATGATCGAAAGGCGCTACGGCCGGATCGTGAACATCGCTTCCGTCGCCGGAAAGGAAGGCAATCCCACTCTGGCGCCCTACTCAAGCACCAAAGCGGGAGTGATTTGTCTCTCCAAAGCGCTCGCCAAGGAAGTGGCCGCCAAAGGGGACATCACCATCAACAGTGTCGCTCCGGCCGTCATTCAGACCAAGATCCTCGACACGCTTTCAAAAGAAACTGTGACCTACATGGTCAGCCGCATTCCCATGGGCCGCACCGGCAAGATTGAAGAAGTTGCAGCCCTGGTCCATTACTTGGCCTCTCGCGAGGCCTCCTTTACCACAGGACAGTGTTATGACATTTCGGGTGGCCGCTCGACCTATTGAACGGATGAGCAGAGCGCGCTGGCGTATTGCGCTCCTGGGCTGTGTTTTTTTCGTGATGGCTGGAGCTCAATTCCAGCCTCTCTTGCAATCTCAGGACACCCCAGGTTCCGAGCAGCCAGCCGATTCCAGAAGCGCGGCGCTCCCTTCACGAGATGTTTCCTGGAAGCTTTTCGCTCCCAATGTTCTTCATGACCAGAAGAGGATCTGGTTGTTTCCCAAAAGCCTGGCGCAAGGGAAACATTGGATTCCTACGCTTGCCTTCGCAGGCGCCACGGCAGCGCTCATCGCTCTCGATCCTCACGATGATCCGTACTTCCGCCGCACCCAAACCTTCAACCAATTCAACCAAGTGATGAGCAGCCGCAACGCCATCCTGGGCATGGCGCTTGTGCCTGCGTCTTTTTACGCGCTGGGTCTCGGCCGGCACGATTCTTACATGCAGAAAACCGTACAGCTTTCAGGGGAATCAGTCCTTGACTCGGAAATTTTGAATCTGGTGATTCGGGATGTCACTCGCCGCATTCCGCCAAAGGAAATTCCGCCCAATGGCGACTTCTCGGACTCATTCTTCATGCGGCACAAAGGCCCTTTTTACGTTGGGAACGGCGGTTTTCCCTCCGGCCACACCATCGCGGCTTTCTCGATAGCAACGATCTTTGCGGAGCGTTACCCAAGGCATTGCTGGGTTCCCTGGGTCGCTTACGGCCTGGCGGCTCTGGTGGGTTTTTCGCGGGTCACGCTTCAGGACCACTTCCCTTCCGACGTCTTTGCGGGAGCCGTGCTCGGTTTCAAAATCAGCCACTTCGTGGTGCTGCGCCCTCAGTAGTCGGCTGCTGAAAAGGGCGCCCGTCTCATTCCGAGTCCGTTCGCCCGTCATGCTGAGCCCCTCGCCTGTCATTCCGAGCGCAGCGAGGAATCTGCTTTTGGCTCAGGGTAAACTCCGCGAGGAATCCGCCTTTCGGCTATGCACCCGCGCCCGGCGGGCGGTCAATTGCTGACAGGACTGAAAAGTTCCTGAAGTTTTTCAAGGCTGACGGCTTCAAAGCTTGGGACCGCCAGGTCCGCGAGCGGCCGGAGTTCCTCGATGGGAAAAGAAGAGGCCACGGCCACGCACTTCATCCCGGCGTTTTTCGCCGCGCCCACGCCCACATAGGAGTCTTCAAAGGCCACGGCCAGCGCGGGTTCCACGGCAAGGCGCCGGGCGGCCTTCAGGTAAATTTCCGGATCGGGCTTGGGATGAGTTACTTCATCCCCGGTGACGACCACGCGGAAATATTCGTGGTAGCCGAGAGCCTCCACCACAAAGTCCACATTCTTCTTCATCGCCGACGATGCCACCGCCATCGGCACCGCGGCCGCGTGGCATTCCCGGATCAGGCGGTCGAGCCCCGGCAAGGGCTTGGCGTGCGCCTTGAAAACCTTCCGGAAAATCGCTTCGATCTCTTCGCTCAGGCGCTTGGTCTCATCGTGCGCCAGATCCTGCCCCAGAAAGTGCCGGAACAGCGTGTCGTTGCGCTTGCCGAGAATCAGTTCCGGCAAGGTGGCGCGGTCGAATGGAATCTGCCGCTCGTTCAGGAAATCGATCCACTTGGCAAGATGAAAAGGATTGCTGTCCACCAAAACGCCGTCCATATCGAAAATCACGGCGGCGGGTAACTCCAGTTTGGTCTGCATGAGGCTCCGTCAACTCTAAAGGATCAATTCTTAATTATGAGGGAGGAATGGAAAAACGGGAAGAGGAGTAGCGCGCCTCACGGCAGTCTGAGCCTGTTTCCTTTACTCAGGACACACAACTTGGGTTATCACACGGACCCAAAAGCCCGGCGCCCCAAGACGTTACTAGCGGAAGTAGCCGATGAGCTTTTCGTAAGTCGTCGAAAGCTCCTGCGGCTCGACGCGCGTTTCTCCCACGACCGTCATGAAATTGGAATCTCCCGTCCAGCGCGGCAGAACGTGCAGATGGAGGTGGTGCTCAACGCCCGCGCCCGCGCACCGTCCGATGTTCAGTCCCACGTTATAACCCTCGGGATGGTAACAGTCCCGAAGGGCGCGCTGGATGCGCTGGGCGAGCGCCATCATTTCATTCACCGTTTCGGTGGGAAGCTCCGCCAGGTCCGCGATGTGCGCGTACGGGGCGATCATGGCGTGGCCGGTGGTGTAAGGG
>JAJYHU010000172.1:0-3347 GCA_021784615.1 Acidobacteriota bacterium
TTTCAATATCTTGGCTAGCTTCGTTTTCGGTTCGTTTTAGGTTCGTTTTGGCTGTTTTTTCCACAGCGGTCTTTTGTTTTCAACAACTTACTAGCTTCGTTTCTCAAAAAAAGAATTCTTTTTTTCTTCTTTTCAGGTTCTAAAGCAAAATTCGCATTTCCCCGGCAATCAATTCCTTCGCTTGGCCTCGGGCCTGCCAGCCGTTCCCATCCCGCGCCAATCCACTTCTATCTAGGCTACCATAGAAACCCAAAATGTCAAGTAAAATCGCGGAGCAGGGGCCGGTAGCGGCGGCTTTACGCCGCCATGTGGCGGGCCAAACTTGCCGCCACCTCGCCCAAGTGGCCTACCGCCGAAAATCGCGATCGAGGGCATCGTGCCCTCCGCGCTTGCAGAGATGCGGTCACGGCCGAAACCTGAGGTAGAGACGCCTCGCTGAGGCGTCTTAAGGCCAAGACGTTCCAGCGGAACGTCGCTACAACAGCCAGTTCCCCGGGCAACGGTACGGGCATGAATTGCCCCTACCGCCCGAGTTCGCGGTCGCGTGATCGCGAGGCGGCGCCCGCTGAATGACGGTTAAACCCAGCCCCTTGCGCTTTGATTGACCGCGCTTCCCTTCCGCCGTACAATGCCCACAGTCATCAGCAAAGCGCTGACCGGGGCTGGATACGAAGGTTTGAAATTCTTGAGTTGCGGCGAGGGAGACCGATGATCACACGAAGAGCGTTCTTAAAAGGGCTGGCTGTGGCGGCAGCGGCGACGGAGACGGCAGCCACGCTGAGCGTCTCCGCGCGGGCGGCGGGGCCGATGGCCATTCCTAAACAGATCAAGGCGTTCTGCATTGATTTCAACTGGGCCAGGGTGAATAACAGTTCGGGGTTCGCGCCCCCGGGCCACTGGGCCGATGCGTCCCCGGAAGAGCACGTGGGCTGGTACGAGGGGCTGGGCGCCAACGTCATCCAGACGTTTGCCGTTTCCTGCAACGGCTACGCGTGGTATCGGCACGGCTTTGTGCCTCCCCAACCGGGGCTGAAGCATGACTTCCTCTCCGACATGGTGAGGCTCGGCCACAAAAAGGGGATGCTGGTGATGGGCTATTTTTGCGTGGGCGCCAATTCCAAGTGGGGCAAAGATCATCCCAGCCTCAGCTACGGCACGCCTTGCACGCCCCATATCCCTTTCACCGACTCGTACCTCGATTACCTTTGCAGCTCCATGCAAGACGCGATCAGGAAGACGAACCTGGACGGCTTCATGATCGACTGGGTTTGGAACCCATCGGAGGAACTCCGAAAACGGGGCTGGATTCCTGCGGAACAAAAGCTCTTCACGCAGCTTACGGGCGCGCCCTTCCCTAAAAACGGACGGCCAGCCGGGGAGGAAAAGCTGGAATACGATCGCAAAGCCATCAACCACTGCTGGGCGCGCATCAAGGAAAGCCGCGACAGCGTGAATCCCAAGTGCGTGTTGTGGCTTACCGCCAACAATATGGCGGACCCCTCCATCCACGATTCACCCATGCTCCAGCAGGTCGATTGGGCGATGAACGAATCGCCGGACATGCAGCTTTACCGGATCGGAAAGCAAATGGCCGGGCCGCGGACGCGCATGATCCAGAACGTGGTGGGCTGGCCCGGACACAACACCGAGAAATTTTTGCGCGACCCCGCAAATCGCACCCTCGACCTTTACGGCTTTGCCATGCCAAGGGCCAATTCACTTCCGCTTCCCATCAAGACCTACCTCAGCAAACCGGTTGAGAGCTTTACCCGGGAAGGAATCTTTAGCACCAACGATAGAAATATTGCGGCGCTCGCGCGGTTCTACCGCGGCTTGCCGCTCTAGCAGCCCGGCCGGGCAAACAGCGCTTGTCTGATCACCCTTCGGAGGCGGCTCGCCGCTGCAATCGCAGACGCCCGTTTGGCAAGCATGTGCGCATGGGGCAAGAGTAGCGGATCGCAAGTTACATGGTTGGATAGGGTTGCGCGGAGCCTCCGATTTCGCTTGCAATTGCCCTTGGCGGGGAGTAAGAAGAAGGTATGCAAACGGAAGGAGCTATTACTCCGCCGGGCGCAAATTTGCAGGTCGAATAATCACACCGCTCTTGCGGTGCGTACCGTTGGCGGAGGCTCCGGAACGCCGCCACGGCGACAAAAAAAGTAAGAAAACGGGGGAACCTTGATTGGTTCCCCCGTTTTCATTTAGGGGCGCCAAGTTCAAATTTTTGGCTTAGCCATGGAATAGCGCAACTCAGTAGGCTGGCGGTTTGCATTTCTAACCTGCAAGGGAGTTGCGAGCCCTGGGGATCTTTCAGCAAGGGTGTCAGCCCCGATGGCGGGTCGAATTTTGCACGGCTTGGCGATATCTTTCGCGGGCTTCTGCGCACTTCTGTAGTTGTTCGCGAAACCGTCTTGGCTGCCAGCGATGCGCATCCCGCGTCCGCAAAGTTGCAATTTCCATCTCCAAACCAGCGCCTGCCTGTATTATGATGGTGCATTGCGCCGGCGGAGCGATGGCGGCCGCCGAAAAAGGAACAAGATGAACAAGAAGCCCAAAACGGGTGTCCCGAGAGGAGCGGCGGGCGCGGCAAAAACGGTGCGGTTGGGGATGGTGGGGCTGGGAACGGTGGGAACCGGGACGGCCAAGGTGTTGCAAGAGCACCAGCGCGAAATCGCGCGGCGGCTGGGCTGCAAGCTGGAGATGAAGGTAATCTGCTCGCGAACGATCCACCAGCGCGACCTCTCGTGGCTGCGCGGCCCGGTCGAGATTACAGCCGACTGGCGCGACGTGGTGAACGACCCGGACGTGGACGCGGTGATTGAGTTGGTGGGCGAACTCAAGACCGCCCGCGCCATCGCTTTGGCGACGATTGCCGCCGGCAAGCACCTGGTGACCGCGAACAAGCAGCTTGTGGCCGAGCATGGCATTGAACTGGCCGAACGGAGCCGCGCAAAGGGCGTGAAGCTTGGGATCGAAGCCTGCGTGGCCGGAGGCACTCCCATCCTGCACGCGATCCGGGCAGGCCTGGCGGGGGAAAGCTTTGCCGCCGTGTACGGAATTCTGAACGGCACCACCAACTACATTCTGACCGAGATGGAGCAGCACGGAACGTCGTTTGCCGACGCGCTTGGGAAAGCGCAGGAACTCGGCTACGCCGAGCCCGACCCCACGTTTGACGTGGAGGGAATCGACGCCCGGTACAAGATCGCCATCCTGGCCATGGTCTGCTTTGGGCAGGCGGTGCGGGTCGGGGATATTCCGGCGGAGGGCATCACCCGGATCGAGCAGGTTGATTTTGCTTACGCGCACCGGCTGCGCCACACCATCCGGCGGATTGTAGCGGCGCG
>JAJYHU010000172.1:3357-10506 GCA_021784615.1 Acidobacteriota bacterium
TGATTCGAGCGGCGCGCAAGCTGAAGGACGACCGCCTGGAAATCAGCGTGCGCCCCACCATGATTCCGCAAGCCTCGCAGCTTGCCGGCATTCGGGGCAGCACGAACGGCATTCAACTGATCGGCAACAAAGGCGGTACGACCACTTTGACGGGGCGCGGCGCGGGCGGCGAGCCCACCGGCGTCGCAGTGCTTTCCGACGTGGTGGAAATTGCGCGCGCCATCGCCGGAGGGGGCACGGGCAGCACGCCGCTCGGCTATTCCGAATGGCGAGAGGCAAAAAACGCGCCGGCGGGGAAAAGTATTCTTACCGCTTATCTGCGCCTGGTGGTGCGCGACCGTCCGGGAATTCTCGCCCGCGTTTGCGACATTCTGGCGCGCCACCAGATCAATATCGACTCGGTCCTCCAGGAACCGGGCATGCCCCAGGACCATCTGCCCTTTGTGATGACGCTTGAACCCACCGAAGAAGGCTCCGTGCGCAAAGCCGCCGCTGAAATTGCGCGCTTGTCTTTCCTGGTCCAGAAACCTCTGCTGCTGCCCTTTGCCAAGCTGCCTTAAGGCCGCGCAGGGGGCGCAAAATCCCGAAGCAAGCTTCGACCCGGCAAAGCTGTCTCCATTCAACCAATTCCCGCCTATTTGTTTCCCTGTGGCGCTTTAAGCAACGATCTTGCCCGCGCAAGGCATCGTAAAAAGCGTGGGTTGTTTGGCTCGGTGACGCGTTTTTGAGCCTAACTAACACAGAAAAAAGGAGATCATATGCGCATCCATATTAATCGGGTCCTTGGGCTGCTTTTCACATTTGCCTTATTCTCGCCGGCAGCGGTTTTATTTTGTGCCGCACTCCCCGGGCCGGCCGCGTTAACCTCTCCAACCGCAAATTGGGCGGAGGCGGGGCGGGCCACGGCAATGATCAACCAGATACAAAATCAGGCCTGGAAAGTAAGAAGAGAAGTCGGGCCGCTGGCCGTCGAGGGCGAACAACTAAACTGGCAAATCCATTCCAGCAGGCTGGGCGAGATCAGAACCCAGGTCAACGAGATGTCCCGAGATCTTTCGCAACTGTCTGAAATGAAAAATCAACTGGAGCCCTGGCAGCAACAGCTTGTTCACAGCATGACGCGGAACATCCATGAACTGGTCTACCAGACTCAGGCGGCGATCAAGACGCTGGCCGCCCAGCGCGACACCTTGGCGCTTGCCCTGACTCAGTATCCTGACTACCTCAACGCCATCTATCACAATGCCAACCATCTGGCCGGGTCGATTGGAACGTTCACCGGATACGTGAGCGCGGCGCAAAAACTGGCCGCACTGCAGCATGGCGCTGGGGGGGCGAAAGCCAGATCCTAAGCATTTCTACTTTCCCGCCACATCCCAAGCTCCGCCGGAAGCCGGCGGAGCTTACCCTCAAAGGAATCATGTGGCTCAAAACAGCAGCAAAAGGAAATGATCCGGGTTGTTTTATTCGGCGACTTGAAACGTGAAAACGGTGTCAGGGGTGATTTTGCTGCCCGCCACGGGCTGCTGCGAGAGGATCGCGCCGCGAGGGGAGCCGGAAGATGGAAGGCGGGTAACTTGAGGGTTTTGAAAACCCGCCTGCTGAAGCTCCGCCTGAACGATCGCGACCGGTTTGCCTTGAAAACTCGGGCAGAGATACGCGGGCGGCGGCTGGCCGAGCGAAACCAGAAAGTCAACCGCGGGAGTCTGCAAATCGGTTGCGGACGCCGGAGGATCCTGCGCAACAACCTCGTTGGGCCGCCCTTGCGGCCAATAGAGCGCGGCCACGTCGCCAATGGTCAGCCCGCGCTGGATGGCCGTAATCCGCGCCGCGCGCAGGCTTCTTCCGATAAGATCCGGAACGGTTATTTGTGGCGCGCCCAGGCTGACCAGCACGTGGACATCCTGGAGCGGCTTGATGCGGGTTCCGCCGGTCGGCATCTGGGAAACGATGCTGCCCTCAGGAATCTTGGCGCTGAAAAGCTTGTCTTCAATTTTCAGGTGCGCGCGAAGGCCGCCCACAACCTGCTGCGCTTGCGCGACGGGCAATCCCACAAGGTTGGGCAGAGTTTCCTGGCGGCCATGGACCGTCAAACGGATCGTCATGATGGCGGACACCACCGCAACCGTGACCAGTACGGCAAAAAGAAAAAGTAAACGGAAAACGGTCCGGACTCGGCTGCCCACTTTCATCTTCAGTAATAATGGATGACCGGGCCAAAATTATCAAGAGCGTCCGCCTATGGAAGTTGGAAGCTCGCCATTCTTATGTCAAAATGCCTGGGCGATGAAAACCCGCCCCACTTTTGAATTGCAGATGCCGGACAGGAAGCTGCGGCTCGGCGAGCGCACCATCGTGATGGGAGTGCTGAACACCACGCCCGACTCTTTTTCCGATGGAGGGCTTTACCTTGACCCGGACGCGGCGATTGCGCACGGGATCGAAATGGTCTCGCAGGGCGCCGATTGGATCGATGTGGGCGGAGAATCGACCCGGCCCGGTTCTCATCCCATCTCCGCCGAGGAAGAGGCGGAGCGGGTGCTTCCGGTGATTCGCGGGCTGCGCCGCAAACTGAAGAGGGTCCCGATTTCCATCGACACCACCAAGGCTTCCGTGGCAGAGCAGGCCGTGCGCGCCGGAGCAACCATTGTGAACGACATCAGCGGACTGCGCTTTGACGCGCGGGTTGCCGAGGTGGCCGCCAGGCGCCGCACGCCGCTGATCCTGATGCACCTCCGGGGGCGGCCTGAAGACATGCAGCAGCGGCCTTTTGTGCGGTCCATCTGGCGCTCGCTGCAAGCGGGGCTCGAAAGGTCCATCCAGCGGGCGCTCGCCTGCGGAGTTCGCCAGGAGCAGTTGATTATCGATCCGGGCCTCGGGTTCGGCAAGTCCAGAACTCAGAACTATGAAATTCTGGCCCAGCTTGGGCGCTTGCGGAGTTTCAGGCTGCCGATTTTGGCGGGAACTTCAAGAAAATCGTTTGTGCGGGCCGCCGTGCGGGGTGAACAATACGCAAACGCGGCTCACAGGAAAAAATCCGGCGCAGCAAGGACCGCGAGCGGAGCGCCGCTCCGGCTCGAATTCGGCGACGCCGCCGCCGTGACCGCAGCCATTTTGAACGGCGCCAACATCGTGCGCGTGCATGACGTTGAACCGATCATAGCCGCCGTGCGCATGGCCGACGCCATCGTTGCAGCTTCGGGGAGCACTCGCTGAAGAATTGCGCTGCCGCGCTTCCCGCCGGGATCAGCGCAGGTTTATTGCCGGCTTCGAGGTTCTGAGCCGAAGGGTATTTTGAGCCCTGATTCCACCGCGCGCAGGGCTTCAGGATAAGCGCCGGCGGTGAGAGATGCGGCGTGATACTGGGCCAGCGCCCGGTTGCGCTCGCCGCTCAGGTCGTCGATGCGCCCAAGGTAAATGTGAGACCAGGTTACCAGCCGAAGGTCGCGGGCCGAGTCTAATGTCTCTTTGAAATATTTCCGCGCCAAGTCAGGCTTCCGGGTGCTGCTGGCCACGACCGCCAGGCCGAACAGGGCACGCTCATTCTTCGGATTTTTCGCGATCACCTTCTCGAATGCCTGGCGCGCCTGGTCATAATTTCCGGAGTAGATAGCGTTGTCGCCTTCGTCGAGCAGTTGCTGAATTTCTGAAAGGTCTGAAGCCGGAGCCCTTTCCACTTTGGGTTTGGTGAATTTGACGTTCGCGAGGCGCAATTCCTCCTGGGCAGGATTGATCCTCCGGATCATCTGCCGGTAATAGACGCTGATAGCGGCTTCCTGCTTTTCGTAATCCTGCAAAGCATCGTAAAAGTATGGGACCAGGACTAGGCCCGAGGCGGTCATCTGGTTGACCCGCTGCTCGGCCTGGAACTCGGGAACCTTGTCGATGCGCAGTTCAGCCGCCCGGATCAGGCACTCGGTAACCAGCAAGGGAAAATCTTCCTTAAAATCATTGGGCAGCGCCGGAGCTTTTCTGGCGATGGCGGCGAGCGCCGAGGCATCATGGATATCAGCAGCGTACTTTACAGCCAGAGGATCGAGGAGAAAATGGAGGTATTGATGGCGGATGTCGTCGATCATGAGCTTTTTCGACGGGGTGATGACAAGGTAATAATTCAATCCGTAGATTCGCGCTTGAATCTGGTTGGGCGCGCCGAGAAGGTCCACATCAATGGTATAGGTCCGGCCGAGATAGGCGCCCGCCGGAAAGCGCAGATAGGCGTCGGTAAATTCGATCGCCTTGCGGACGATCGGGCTGTACTGTTCGATCCGCGAATGGTAATTGATTTGCGCGCGCGCCCAAAGGTCTGTCAAGTCCGCTTGCTTGTAAAAAACCTTGAGCAGGGGAACCAAGCCGGCGACGGCCTTGGCGTCCGGAGGAAGATCCTTGGGGTCGATGGTGAAATTGAAGTCGGGCGGCGGCCCCAGAAACAACGCCAGCGAGACGTATTGGCCTAAATCGGCGCCGGGACGGCCGGAGATTTTATGGGCCGCGTAAAATTTTTGGATTTCGGGAAGAACCGGAATGTTTTCCTTCGCCAGCGCGGCGCGAATTCCTTCCCGGGTATTGTCGCCCGTATCAACGCCAATGCCCGTGTCGTAGCCGGCGGCGTTGAGGGCGGCGAGAACAGAGAAAAGCTGTTCGCTCGACTCGAGTACGACTTTTCCCTGCTGGGCCCATGCGGCCAGGGGAGAGGCCAACACGGCAAAAAGCATGGCGCCGGCAACCAGACTCCCGCTTCCCAGCCCGGCCCTCCTTTTCACTCCGCATGCCAGGGAGGTTTTACTGGTGTTAAGCGTCAAAAATCTCGAAAACAAGCGGGCTAACCTCGGACCGTGATTCGCCGGAAGGATAGAACAAGCCGGCCGCTCGTCGGCACTCCGAACGTTGTAGCGGGATGGAAGAGACTGAAGTACATCATGCGATCAAGGTTCTCCATTAACTTGGGCGAGTGCGGGCCTGAAAGAACTTTATAAGAAGTCACCTCGCCGCGGGCATTAACGTAGGTCACCAAAACCAACGGGCGGCCGCCCATGTCAAAGTTCATGGGCGCCAGCTCCATAATGGTGGGCGGCGTGACAAGGTCCAGCGGCACATCGGGAATATTGTTGGTCCGGGGAGTGCCCATTCCCAAAAACAGCCCGAAGCACACCAGCGCCACCAGGAATCCCGCGACGGAAGGAAGCAACACCGGACGGAACACATTCTCCAGGCGAATCATGATCCGCTGGGCGACGTTCCGGTGCAACTCCTGCGACACCTGGACCCTCAGCCGCAGCGCCAAGTTCGGAGAAACCTGCTGCCGAGCCAACCCGCGCAAATCCAACTGGACGGCCCGATAGCGTTCAAGCTCTTCATTGCAGGGCTTGCAGCCGGAAAGATGATAGCGGATGGAGCGGACAGTCCTCGCGTCACAAGCTCCGTCCACGTAATCCGAGAAGTAGCTGCGAATTTCCGCGCAAGATTCGAATATCATCTAACCGCTCATCTGGGCTGCCAGTTTGCGCTTTAACAACTCGCGCCCCCGCCGCAGGCGCGACTTGACCGTGCCCTCGGCAATTCCAAGAACCTGGGCAATTTCCTCGTAGCTAAGATCTTCGATTTCCCTGAGCACCACAACGGTGCGGTACGGCTGCGCAAGACTCGCCAAAGCGCGATTGACCCCGGCCTGGCGCTCCGCCTGCTCATAAACGCGGTAGGGCGTCTCCTTATCCCTGCCCCACATGCCGCCTTGCGCTCTTAAGTGCAGCGATTCGTCGTCAACTGAATAGGGCTCATGAAAGAGCCGGCGGCCCCAGTTCCTGCGGTGATTCAACACCTCATGAACGGCGATCCGGTAAATCCAGGTCTTCAGGCTGCTCTTGGCGCTGAACTGGCGGATTCCCCGCAGAATCTTCAGGAAGATATTCTGGAGAACGTCCGCAGCCTCGGATTGGTCCCCGATCATGTGATAAACCAGGTTGTACACCGGGTTCTGATAAACCCCCAACAGGTAGGCGAAGGCCTCCTCCGAGCCGGCTTTCAGTTCCGCCACCAGGGCGGCTTCATCGCTGCCGGCAGGAGCCGTAAGGTCAAGAGCAACACCCATGAAAGGGACACTTTCCATTACATCCTCAAGATAGCAGTTTCAAGTGGCTGAAGCAAGGCGATGCAGGCGGATAGCAACCAGCTTCGCGGAAGGCTTTTCGCGCGGGGTAAACGGTTCCAGCTTCGCTGATCTTGCTTTGCCTAAAAGGAAAACCAAAACTGCCCGGAAGGAGCGTGCCGTGGCATGGAAGGCAGACGTGCGCGGGACGGCCTGCAGCGCAAAAGCCTAGGACTTCGCATGCCGCGCCGTCTCCAGGCGGCAGATGGCGCGCCGCAAGGCTTCGCGAGCCTCCTGGATCTCGGCCTCATCTTCAGAGGGATGCTCTAAGCGCTTCTCGGCGCGATGCCGCGCGCGGTCAGCCCGGTCCACGTCAATATCTTCCGCGCGCTCCGCTGTGTCCGCCAGAATAATGACGCGATCGGGAAGGACCTCCGCAAAACCCCAGTGAATGGCTATGTGGAAATCCATCTCGTCCTGGCGATAGGTCAGCATGCCGGAATGCAGTTCCGTCAGCAACGGAGCATGCCCGGGGAGGACGCCCAAATACCCTTCCTTGCCGGGAATGGAAACCTCATTGACCTCGCCTTCAACCAGTTCGCGGTCAGGGGTCACGATTCGCAGTTGAATCCGGATTGGGAGCGCATCAGCCATATCACGTGTTCTTTCAGAACTTCCTGAGCCCTTGCGGCAAACTAATCCGCTTTGAGTTTTTCAGCCTTTTCGAGAGCCTCCTCGATGGTCCCCACCATATAGAAAGCTTGCTCGGGAATGCCGTCGTGCTTGCCTTCCACGATTTCCTGGAAACCGCGAATGGTGTCTTCCAGCTTGACGTAACGGCCTTCCAGCCCCGTAAACTGCTGGGCCACAAAGAAAGGCTGCGAAAGGAAACGTTGGATCTTCCGGGCGCGCGCCACGGTCAACTTGTCCTCTTCGGAAAGCTCGTCGATGCCCAGAATGGCAATGATGTCCTGCAAGTCTTTGTATTTTTGCAGAATCGCCTTGACGGAGCGCGCCACGTTGTAATGGTCCGTTCCCAGCAGGCGCGGATCGAGCATGCGGGA
>JAJYHU010000020.1 GCA_021784615.1 Acidobacteriota bacterium
TAATCGTCTGACATACGAGTTGCAGGAAGAGGCGGCGGCTCTGGGCATTGGGGGCCACATCGGCCAGCCCGTTCCGCCCGCGGACTGGATGCGAATCTATTTCCGCCATGCGCGCTCAATCGATCGCCTGACGACGGAAATCACGCGCGAAACGCAGACTGCCCGGCTGGCACTATACGGACTGTACCAGGACTGGAAATCCCGCGTTTCAAACCTGGATTTCTCAGCCGTAAGCGGGAAAATCTATCTTCGCCTGCCCGCCGCCGGGCGCGACCAAAGCTATTTCCTGCGGCTGTTTGAGTTTGTCGCGCGCCACGGATTGGAGTTGAGCGGCGAGGCCGAGCGCGGGGTCACGGAAGCCGTTGCCTCCGATTCAGCGAACGCCCGTCTGGGAGCAGGTTTCTGGCGGTCATTCTGCCAGATCCTTTCACTGCCGCACGCGGCCAAAGCGCTTCGGGCGATGCACCGCCTCGGGTGGCTTGACCTTCTCTTTCCGGAGTTTCGCGCTATTGATGCTCTGGTGATCCGCGATTTTTATCACCGCTACACGGTGGACGAGCATTCGTTCATGACCATAGCGAACTTGAACGCGCTCCGCGAAGCGAAGGGCGACTGGGAAGGAAAGTACCGCGAAATCCTGACAGAACTCGAGAACCCGCACCTGCTGGTCTTCTCGCTGCTGTTTCACGATGTCGGTAAAGGGATGGCGCCGCCCAACCATGTGGATGGAAGCCTGGAGGCTGTTGAGCGGATTTTTGCCCGCCTCGATGCAAAACCGGAAGAGCGTGAAACCGTCCGGTTCCTGATCCACAGCCATCTCGAAATGTCGACGGCCTTCCTGCGCCGCGACATTTTTGATCCTGCCACCGTCCATCGCATGGCGGAGATTGTCGGCTCGGAGGAACGGCTGAAGATGCTCTGCCTTCTAACCTACAGCGACATCAAATCGGTCAACCCCGAGGCCCTCACTCCCTGGAAGGCTGAAATGCTCTGGAGGCTCTACACCGCGACCTCCAACGCACTGGCGCGCAGCCTGGACAGCGAAAGAATCCACAGTACCGAGGAACCGCATTCTGCCAGCGCGCAGCGTGACCCCCTCGATGAAACCGGGCCGGTTCCGGGAAACTGGAGCGCCTTCCTCGAAGGCTTCCCTAAACGTTACCTTCGCACCTACCGGTATGAGGACATCGATCTCCACCGGCGGATGGCGGAAGATTTGCCGCGAGACCCGATCCAGACAGTCCTACGAAAACGGAACTCCTCATGGGAACTGCTCGTCCTGACGCACGACCGCCCTTATCTTTTTACGCAGATCACGGGAACCCTGGCGGCCTGGGGGATGAACATCATCGCGGCCGATGCCTTTGCAAACCGGGCGGGAATCGTTCTGGACTGCTTCCGTTTTGACGACCTCTTTCACACGCTCGATCTGAACCCGCCCGAGCAAGACCGCATGAGGAAAAGCATCGTTGACGTGCTCACGGGCACTCAAAACCTCCAGGAACTGATCAAGGGACGGATGGGCGCCCAACACTCCACGCGCTCCAAACTTAAAGTTCCCACTGAAATCCGCTTTGACGACGACTCTTCGACGCACTGCACCCTTCTTGAACTGGTAACCCAGGACCGGCCGGGCTTGCTCCACCAGGTCGGCTCCTTGTTATCGGACTTTGGGTTCGACATTACGGTCGCCCTCATCGAAACGCAAGGCGAGAAAGCCATCGACGTTTTCTATCTCACAAAAGGGAACCGGAAACTTGAGGAGGCAAATAAACAAACCATCCGCGACGCTCTGCTGAAGGCGCTTTCGGATAACGCGGGCAGTCAGCCCTGACGCTAGGAAAGACTTTTGGGCAGGAAGCTACGAGGCCGCTTTGGTTGTTTCCCCCGCCCGCCGCACTTTGAACCGGTTTCTCGGATATTTCTTGACCAGGCGCTCCAGCCCCCAAAGGGCAGACTGGGAGCCCTCGTCTTTCAACTCTTGAAACGAGCGGGTATTGGCGTCATTGCACCGTGGACAGAGCATCGTGGGCCGGCCCATCAAATTAACCTGGGGGTTCTCGGAGTAAAACACCGACTGCAAGGTATCGTGGTTGGTTCGCATAAGGCAGTTATGGCAAATAAACCAGAACCTTCTGTCGATTCTTCTGAAGATATTCAGCACACTCATCGCTCCTAGCCTCACGATCTGCAAATTTAACTTAAACGAATCTTTTCACGCTCGATGGTACTCTGGCGGAAGGAGAGAACAACGCGTCCCATCCTTGCCAACAATTATATTTCAACCCGCCCCGTACGGCTAGGAAATGAATCGGGACCCTCGCCCGCCGCTGACGGGCGGAGCCTTGGCGCGCGATACGGTCGCCGTCTTGTATAGCGCCTATTTGTCGGCTGAGCAGCGCGGAGCTGAAGTCGAAATTCCGTCCGGCTAACGCGCCACGATAAACTGGAATTAGTCAGGCAAGGCTTTTGCGAGGGCTTCAAGCTCGGGATCTCCCGGCCCGAGCGGAATCTTGATTTTGCCGCGCTCGACGGCGGACCGGCACATCGCCATCATGATTTCAAATCCTTTGAAAGCGCTTTCGCCGTTGCAGGGGTGAATCTTTTCAGGATCGTCCAGCCAGTCGGCAATTCCCGCAACGTAAGGCGGCATATCATGTGCGTAATCCATGCAACCGGGCCCGGAAATCACGCCTTTGGAATCTTTTGTGATCGCCCGCCATCCGCCGCCCGTCAGGACTTCCGCAAAGCCTTCCGTCCCCTGCGCGCCGATCCGGCACCTCCGCCACCAGTAATCGACCTCGGGCACGTCCGGAGCGCCATCGCCGCTTTCGACAATTCCCCGAACACCATTCGCGAACTGGATCAGGCCCGCAATGTAGTCCGGTGAAGGATGGTTATCCTTCAGCTTTTCCTTTCCGGAAGCCTGCCCCACCACCCATTCCGCATCCGCGTTGTCGTTGAACCACCGCATATAGTCAATCAAGTGCGTCGCCATGTGCATCATCCAGCCGCTTGCCGTCCCGTAAACGGTGTGCACGCGGCCGATGGCTCCGCTCGCGATGATTTCCTTGACCTTTTTGTAGTGGTCGCCGTAGCGGTGCTGGTGGCTGACCACGGTTTTCACATGGGCCTGCCGAACGGCGTCCATCACCTGCAGGCCCTCGTTCATCGAAAGGGCGATGGGCTTTTCAAAGGCGATCAGGCGCGCGCCAGAGTCCACGCCCAGCCTGATCAGTTCCAAACGCAACTGGGGTAGCGTGCAAAAACAGAAGACGTCGGGCCGAACGCTTTTAAGAAGGCTTGCCGCGTCCGTGCTGGTCTTAGGCTGGCCAAACTGCTTTGCCGCGGCTTCCAGGCGAGTGGGGTCAATGTCGCAAAGCCCTGCGATCTCGAACCGATCGTTATCCTGGAAAGCCTGGGCGTGGTGCATTCCGCGCTTTCCCAAACCCACTACAACCACACTGTACTTTTGGCCTGCGCTCATTCTTACTGTTCCTCCGCGGGAAAAATTCGCACACTGGGGCATCCGCCGACCGACGAGGCGTCAGGACTCTTGCACAACCCGGCGTGGTGTAGAAATACTGATCCGGCGACGTTACCGGGCCGCCGACCCAGCTGCAACATTGCGCGATTTCTCCCAGCTCCGGATCGCCTCAATAACCGTATCTGTCTCTTCCGCCGTTAACTCGGGATACATGGGAAGCGAAAGAACCCTCGCGGCGGAACGTTCCGTGTGCTCAAGAGAGCCCGAAATTCGGGCGGAACGGCCCCAGGGATATCCTTCCTGCTGGTGAATCGCTATAGGATAGTGAGTCTGCGCAATAATGCCTTCGGATTTCAGATAGGCTTGCAATTGATCCCGATCTTCGGTTTCAACGACGTAAAGATGGAAAACGTGCCGGAAACCAGGGCGGACAGTAGGCAGTTTCAGTGAAGTCCCGACAAGCCCAGAATCGTATTGTTTGGCTCGCTCACGGCGAAGCTCGCTCCATTCGTCGAGGTGTTTAAGCTTCACGCTGAGCACGGCCGCGTGAATCTCGTCCAACCGGCTGTTGTAACCCATGCTGTGGTGAGAGCGCTCAAGCGATCCGTGGTTCCGAAGTTTGCGAATCTCGGTGGCAAGACCGGAATCGTTCGTGATCACCGCTCCGCCGTCCCCAAAACAGCCCAGATTTTTTTGGATGATGAAGCTGGTGCACACGGCATTGCTCAACTCGCCAAACTCAAAATCGTCGCCGCGGGCGCCCAGCGCTTGAGCGCAGTCCTCAATAACGTAAAGACTGTGCGCCTTCGCAATCTTGTCCAGGGCCCGCATTTCAGCCGACTGGCCGTAAAGATGGACGGGAATGATCGCTTTGGTTCGAGGTGTAATCGCCGCCTTGACAAGCTTCGGGTCAATGTTGCAAGTGTCGGGATCGATATCCACAAACACCGCCGTAGCGCCCGCAAGCCAGATCGCTTCTGCCGTCGCGAAAAAAGTATTGGAAGTCGTAATGACTTCATCCCCCGGACCAACGCCCAGCGCCACCAAAACGAGCACCAGTGCATCCGTCCCGGAGTTCAATCCTACACTTTCCTTCAGGTTCGCGTAATGCGCGAGTTCCTGCTCAAATTGCTTTAACCGCGGACCTTGAACGTAGCTGCCACTCTCCAGGACCTCATGGATCGCCTGATCGATCTCGTTCTTGAGATTGTGATATTGCCGGACATGGCCGTAAAACTCAACTTGCGACACCCCCACGGTGGCCTCCTTTTAACTTTTTCCCGAACCCTTTAGCATAAAGGCATCCGCCTGCTAACGCAAGCGGCGCGCGGTCACGTGTCGCGCGGTCACGGAACCTTTTGCCGTAGCGCCAGCTTTATGCCGCCACTTCCCAAGGCACACTCGCCGCTACCCCCGCTCAATTGACTCTTGACCGCAGGGCCGAACTTGCGGGCACCCTCGTTGCCCATTTCTTCTCCGCCCTACTTCTCCCGGCGCGATTCAGCAATCCGGTGAGCAATGAAAAGCGCGCCCTCCACCGGTTCGCGACGGAGCAGAGATACCCGTGCTTCGGGGGCCAAAGCGCGCACGCGGCGCGCAAACTTCCGGCGAATCATCGAACACGATTGGAACACCCCTCCAGTACATATCACGCGGCTCGCACGGTCTTTCCACCGAAATCGGGCAATGAGAGTCGCCGCCAAAACCGCCAGGTCACAGGCGGCCTTGTTGCAAATCCCTCGCGCAACCCGGTCGCCGTCTATGGCCGCGCGAAGGACCACCGCAAATAACGCCGCAATCTCTTGCGGGGAAAGGGGCAGAGCCACCACTTCGCTCACCTTGTCAATCCCCAGCTCCCGGCAAATCGCTCGCGTAAGGCACGTCGCACGGCCGCGCCCGTCAAGAGCACGCAGAGCGGAGCCTACCGCCTTGCGGCCCACATCATATCCCGATCCGGCATCGTCAAAAAGGCTTCCCCACCCGCCGCAACGCAGCGTCTTCCCGCGCTGATTGCGGCCGTAGGCGATCGAACCCGTTCCGGCGATCACAATAATTCCCGCGCCGTCACCGACGCCCGCAGCAAGCGCAATCTCCGCATCAGTGGTCAGCGCGTATCCGCGTGCCGGAATAGATTTGCGAAGCCAACCAAGCAGCCTCGCGTGAACGCGAGTGGAATCAGAGCCCGCCAATCCCGCACAGACCGCGTCAAGAATGGCAGGGCGAATCCGCGCTTCGCTGCACGCCCGCCGATAGGCGCGGAGAAGCTCTTTCTGCGCCGCCAAGAAGCCGACTTTGACCGGGTTCGAGGCCCCCACCTCAACTCGCGCCAGGACATGCATCTGCCCATCGGCAAGCCAGGCCGTCGTGCCAGTGCCACCGCCATCAATGCCAAGCAAATATCCCATTTGAATAGCTCACCTACTTTCTACCCAATAGCCGAATCTGCCCGGTCAGGGCCCTTCTTTCAGCGCTGCCGTAAGTCAAATACGTCGGTGAATCAATGTTGTTGTCAACCGCGTCGGGATTCTGACGGTTGGTGATATCATCAAAACCGCCCCGCACTTCCCATCGGAAACCAAAGAGTGTGATCCGCTTTTCCAGCGCCAGGTTGAGAGAAAAATAATTCGGGAAACGAAGCCTGTCCGGCGGGCCAACAAGCTCCTGATTTTGATTAACCACGCTAAATGGAAACCCGTCGTGCCAGTCAAGCAAATAGACAAAATCGAACTTCCGCAACAACGGTAAAATTCCCCAGGAAAGAAAGCGATTGGGCGTGTCCCAAGGAAGAGGACCGCCAAGCTGCGGGCTGAAATAGGGCGAGTAGAGGTTAAAATCCAGCACCGCATTCGTTCGCGCTGTCGACCGGACATATGAGGCAAACAGAACGTGGCCGCCCTTAAACCGGCGGCGCACCGAAAGATCGAAAGCGTCGTAGCGGTCACGCCGCAGGCTATCTAAAATAAATTGGCCGGCAAAACAACCGGTCGACCCGCCGCAGGGATGAGTGTAAGTCCAGCCGTTATGCCCCCGCTTCTGAAGATATTCCGCGCGCAAGAACACCGCCTCCGGCAATTGCTGTTCAACGCCCAGGCTCCAGTTAAGGAACCACGGAGCCTTCAGGTTTTGGCGGTCAATCTGGAAAACGCTGTCGACAGGCGGCATGATCATGAACTGTCCCGTCGGATCAAAAAACGTGTCAATGCGAGTTCCGTCAAGCGGCCGCGTGTAAAGATCAAGACTCGACTGGTCGTAGTAGATTCCCACGCCCCCCACGACCTTGGTTCTGTCGCCTCCGGAGGGAAGGAAGCTCACCGCCAGCCGCGGCGAAACCCGTGTGCCAGGCACGATCTGGTCCCAATCCAGTCGAACTCCGGGATCAATCACAAGCCGGTCGGAAACCGACCAATGGTCTTGCACATAGGCTCCCGTTTCAAAGTTCGTCTGGGCAAGCGGCGGGCTGCCCGGAAAGGTAACCATGCGTGACAAAGTCCCATCTTCGCGCTGAATCATAATTTCGTGCCGGTTGAACGAGGCCACGTACTCAAGCCGGTCGAGATCAATGCCGGCCCGAAGCTCGTGATTTCCCAGGCCCCGAACCGTGGGAGCCACCAGATTGCCGATGAACTGCCACCGCTGGGAACGTCCCTCCTCGCGCTCGAAATAGTTTCCAGATACGCCTTCAGGAGTCATTACATAGGGGTCGTTTCCCTTGGGAAATTGCAAGGTATGGAAACGGCTGAAAGCAAGTCCGTATTCCATCAGGGCGCCGTTTGAAAGCTGGGACTGGTCCTTGACCGAAATATGATAAACAGATTCAGAAACGGTGGTGGTCGCTTCGACAGGGTTGAACCTTGACAGGCCCGAATTGTAGTTTCTAAATTCGTTCGCCAAAAGAGTGGCGGTAAGGATATTCGAGGGTGAAAGATTGACCTGGGCCTTTGCGAGGTCCCCCGAGCGCCAGTTGGTAGTGCGGTCGGCTGAAGGCGGAAGATCGTTGATGGTTTCGGAATTGTACTCGAGTTCCGGCGCAAGCAGGAACCACGCTTTTCCTTTCTTTAGAGGCCCGGAAAAGCCGCCTCGCGGCAGCCAACTGGCGACGTGAAACCCTCCCAGGCTGGAAAAAGATGGCAGGAAATCCGTCGCCGAAAGCCGGTAACGGTCGTCTCCCATCCCTGTCGTCAAATCCAGAAGTCCTCCGACAGCTTTGCCATCCTGCGCTGGATACCGGCTGCCCATCACCGTGACCGTGCGTAACGCCTCTATGGGAACTCGCGCGTCAAAATTACCGCTTACCGGATCCGTAATGTTGAACCCGTCCAGTTCGTCCAGGATTTGCCTTGTCGGCGACCCGTTGACGTGAATCTGGCCGCTAGAATCTTGCAGCACCCCCGGCAGCAGAGGCAAAGCGTAGCGAATATCGCGCGGCACCGTAAAAGGCAGACTCATAATCTCCTTGTCGTTTAACGTCGAGGTCGACGAGGTTTTCGCGGGATTGATGCTGCTGGGAGAAGCCACCACATCCACCCTTTGGTGGTACTCGCGGACATGATCAAGAGTTACTTCCGTGCTTTCCGTTCTGCCCACTTGCACAT
Organism: Acidobacteriota bacterium; assembly: GCA_021784615.1. Taxonomy (GTDB): domain Bacteria; phylum Acidobacteriota; class Terriglobia; order UBA7540; family UBA7540; genus JAMCXS01. The sequence goes on from JAJYHU010000020.1 coordinate 8,080, forward strand.
TGCCAACCTTGACGGCATAAAACCCTTCCTTCTCCACTCGCAGGACATATTCGCCGGCCGTGAGATTTCTGAACTCGCGCCGTCCGGCATAATCCGTCTCTCCTTTGGCAGCGGTCTCTCCGTTGGTCCGGGCCAAAGTGACGCTTGCCAACGGAACCGCCACGCCATTTTCATCGTTCACGATTACGAGAAGTCCGGCGGCCGGATTGCTGCCCGAGCGCCGTGGCTTGGGCCAAAGGGCTCCCGCAGACGCAAGGGCGGCAGCGATAGCAATACATGGCAAAAGGAAGGGGCGTCTCTGTACCCGCCTCCCACAACACCGTATTGGGGTAACAGGTTTGCGCATCGCTCGTGCTTCTCATTTTCTCCTACTTCCAAAGCGATGGAACAGATTTTCCACCCTCTTTCAAATCAGTCTTCAACCCGGTCCATAAGAAACCCTAAACGCCGCTTCGGCAAGGACGCCGCCTGCTGCTCCTCAAACAGTTCCGTTGACATCCTTCCGGCCTCGGTGCAAAATTGACGATTGGAAATGGTGGGGATGCTTTTCCCCCACCTTCTACCAGAACGCGCCCGTAGCTCAGCTGGATAGAGCACTTGCCTACGAAGCAAGGGGTCGGGTGTTCGAATCACCCCGGGCGCACCAGCTAGCCGCAAGGCATATTCCCATATCACCACAGTTATACGCCCGCTCCGGGAGAGAAGAGGCCTATCCGAGTTTGGGTTTTGAAAACACCTGTCGGGTGGCCAGCAGAACCGCGCCACAGAGGAATAACTCTCCGGAATCAAGGCGCGCCCGGCGGCCCTTAAGCGACACGACTCGTCCTAGCTTTACTTGAGTGAGTTTGAAATGCCTTGGCGTCGCGCCGACACATCCAGCCTATACCATCATTTTTTTGGCGTGGCTCCGTCCCGCGAGAGGCAGCGGAACACTATGGCTAATGCAACAGCGAGTTGACGCCGCTCAAGTCGCGGCATTACGCCCCCACAGCGTTAGTCCGCCCGCAGCCCGCAGAGGCATCTTCCTTGCTTGACACCCGGCCATGAGAGTGTTACTTAGTAGCGTGCCGCACAATATGCTTCCAACAATCTTCGGGGCTTGATGAGCGACAGACCGCGACCTGTGACAAAGCGGTAGCAAACGAGAAGAAGGCGTCGAGGTAGAAATGCGAAAGGACATCTCAAGGCGGCATTTTCTCTCGAGGTCGGTCGCTCTAGGAGCAGCGGGCGCCGGCTTTTCCACCATACCTGCTTCTGCTGAAGATCATGCGCCCGCAGATGCGCCAGCCCCAAAGGACAACTCAATCTTCCTGAATGCGAAGGAGTATTTCACCGGGCCCGGATTTGCGTTCCTGCTGTTTCATAATCAATACCTCGGGGGGATGCAAGGCGGCCTGCAAATGATCCTGAACGGCGACCGCATTCTCGATTCAGGCGACTTCTACGTTGACCCGCGCGGCGGCGCTCAGCCGCCGGGCCAGCGCGCGCTTCGCAGGGTGGTTGACCGCAACGCGGGAACCGCCACGGTTTTTGGCGAAGTCGAAGGGTGGAACGCGGGTTACCGCCTTCTCTCGCGGACCGACGGGAGGCAAATCTCGGTACAGCTTCAAGTTGATGATGCCTTCGACAGGCAACGCGTTACGGAAGCTGGCCTGCGCATTTATCTTTATCCCAAAAGTTATTTTTCCGAGGCGTGCGTCAGTGACGCCGGTTCCTGCGTTTTTCCCCGGCAGTACGGCACAAGGAAAATACTGATGGGCGGGGCGCACCAGTTGCATTTCGCGCCAAGCCATCCGCTGCTGGCATTTAAGGTCAGCCGCCGTGACGGAACGCTGAATCTCGTCGACAATCGCCAGCGAAGCCCCCAACCCTGGTTCACCATCGAAGCGCCTCTTGCCGCGGACAGTTCAACACTCGAAATCGCCATTGTGCCGCACCTTCAGCCACAGTGGAGGCGCGCTCCGGTGATTGCCGTATCGCAGGTGGGCTACCATCCCGGCCAGAAAAAATGTGCCATTCTGGAGCTTGACCCGCGCGACGAAGTGAGTGGCCGAGTCCAACTCGACTGCCTGACCTCTGAGGGGCGGATCGAGCGGGTAAAAACGCTGCACCCAAAGCCTTGGGGGAAGTTTCTCCATTATCAGTACGGGCTGGTTGATTTCAGCGACGTTCGCCGTCCGGGAATGTACTTCCTCAAGTTTCGGGACGCCAAGGCTGGCCCCTTCAAAATCGCCTCCAACGTTTACGAGCAGGCTTGGCAGCCTGCCCTTGAGTATTTCCTTCCCATCCAAATGTGCCATGTGGAGGTTGTTGAGGGCGTGCGGAGCTGGCACGGAGCCTGCCACCTGGACGACGCGCGGCAGGCTCCGCCCTGGACAAAATGGAAGGACAGTTACCAGCAGGGCCCG
>JAJYHU010000042.1 GCA_021784615.1 Acidobacteriota bacterium
GCCGGCGTGCCTGCTTCTTCCGTCCCTTCGCCTTGCCACGGCCTGACCGCGATTTCTGATTTCTTCCCGAAGTGTCACCAGGTTTTAACGCCCAGGGCAGGTTGCCGGGTGCGTTTTGGGGAAAGGCATTCAGCGCAAAGCAGAACATCAACACGAGGCCCGCAGTGTATCGCGGGCCCCGCCCGGCTTGGCGCCTCGCAGCCATCAAAAATGCTCCAGTACCTCAATCTTGGCCGGCTTGTAAAGTCTGTCTTTTAATTGCTTCCGCAGGTGTTCTTCCTTCTTTGCCTCGAGTTGAGAAACAATCGTCTTGCGCATTTCCTTGAAGGGAACGGTGTGTGCGGGTTGCCTGCCCTCCACTCTGATCAGGTGGTAGCCGGTCGAGGTCTTGATCACCTCGCTGATCTGGCCGGGTTTAAGACCGAAGGCCGCCTTTTCGATTTCAGGTTCCAGCCGGCCTCGGTGCACCCAGCCTATCATTCCCCCCATCACGCGATAATCGTCTTTTGAGTATTTCCATGCCAGCCGGTCGAATTCCTCGCTGGTGTTTTTGGCCAGGGCCTTTTGGCGCACCTGTTCGGCCTCGCGGGCAGACTCGGGTTTGGGAGGGAAGAAAATGTGCCGGACGAGTACCGACTCCGGTTCGCGGAACCTCTTCAGGTTCTTTTTGTAATAAGCTCTTGCTTCGCTGTCGCTTACTTTGCTGGGGTTAAGGATGTCGCGGCGAACCTTCTCCGCCACCATCAGGTTGTGTTCAACCAGTGTGCGCAGTCTGTTCATGTCGAGGCCCTGCCGCGCCAGGGCGTCCTTGAAAGCGGCTTGGGACCGAAACCGGTGCTCTTCCGTCTGAACTTCCCGCTCAATTCTTTCACGGGGTATATGGATATGCCGCCGGACCGCTTCCTGGTAAACAAGCTCGTGCATGATCATACGGTCAAGGGCTGCCTTGCGGTACTCGCTGATCTTCGAGGGGTCGACCTTGCCATGAAAGCCGATGTTGGGGAGGATCGCTTCAACGTAGCCGTTCAGTTCGGCCCCGCGAAGTGCCACTCCGTTCACCCTCGCCACAACTTTGTCGGCCGGGAATTGCGGCAGAACGCTTTGTGAAGCGGCCGGAAGCGGAACACTCCCCAGCAGGACCAAAAATACGGCCACTTTTCGTGACGCCCATTTTCTTGTGCTGAGTGTGTTCCTGCGGGATGAAACATTGGGGCGCCAGGGAGGTGATGAGTTTTCGGGCTTACGGATCGTAGGCATCATGACGGCCTTTCCAGAGAATTTTTCCGGAGCGGTCCCCGAAGGGAGCCGCTCCGGAAAAGGTTAGGGTTAGGTTGTGCTGTGGCACTGCAGGCACAGACCGCTGTTTGTGTTACTCACACGCAGATACGGCATTGTCGTGTCATTGTGCGGGTTATGGCAGGTGGCGCACTGCACTGTGTTGTTGAATAGGACGGGTACAGTTACCTGTCCGGTGGCGCCGCTTGTCTTGGCGCGGACATAGCCGACGCCTGCCGCGTTCGGCGTGGCGGGAGTGTACAAGCCTCCGTCAGCAGTGGTCAGCGCGGAGTCGTAAACAAAGTTTACCGGATGGTCATTGCTGAGGTCGGTGCCGATGGTTGTGTCTGTAGCGAGGGCAGTCGCTGTGCCAATCGTATAGAAGCCATTTGCATCAGGGCCTGTCGAACTTGTGGCTTCAGCGGGTACTCGGTACACAACGTTGGTCGCGGTCACTCCGTCATGGCAGCTCATGCAAGCCAGTGAGTAGAACGCTTCGCTGGTCTGCTGGGTTGTGTCGGACTGGTTCAGCGGAGTGATGGTTGCGTTCAGCGTCGCGCTTGAATAGGCGGTGTACGCGGTGTTGGTGGTTGTAGCATGGTTCCACAACAGAGTCCGGTTTGTGCCTTGGTCCTGGTGTGGAATGTGGCACGTGCCACAAATGGTTCCAGTAACGCCCGACATGTCGTGTGCCGTGCCGACGATTGTACCTTTGCTGCCATCCTGCGCCCAGAGTGGAACAGCGAGCATCAGAGCAGCCAGAATGAACAGCGGAAACTTAATTCGCATTTGTGTTCCTCCTTGTGAATTTGTGAAGTCGTTTCCTCGGTGCCTTGCTGGTTTCCTAAGGACCGCGCGTCAAGCTGTGCATGAACGCCTCCTTACTCCTTACTTGCCTCCCAGGAACTGAAAGACCTGAATCCGTCCGTTCATCTGGTCAGCAACAAATATGTGGTCTTCTGAGTCGATATAGATCCCACCGGGGACCTGAAAATCTCCCGGTCTCTGGCCGAGCCCTCCTACGAAAAGGAGGACGGAAAGCTGGTTGGGATCGGGGTCCCGTGGGTCATGGCCGAAAATCTGAAAGTTGTTAAGAAATGCGTCGGTCACGTAAAGGTGGCCTTCTCTGTCGAAAGCCATGTCCTTCGGGATTGCCAGCTTGCCCGGCGTATCTCCGCGTTCTCCGATGGTCTGGATCGGCTTGAGGTCAGGGCTAAACACCTGGATTCGCGCGTTTATGGTGTCGGCCACCAGCAGGCGTCCCTGCTTGTCCACCAGGAGAGCGCCGGGATATGAAAATTGCCCGGGGTCGTTTCCGGGGCCGCCAAACCGTCCCAGAAACTTTCCGTTCATATCGAAAACAAAAATCTGGTTGAGCTTTGAATCTGAGACGTATACCCGATTACGGCTTTCGTCCAGCGCGATTCCGGCGGGACGCTTGAGTGTCGGCGTTTTCACCTTCCCTGTTCCCGGGTCCGTGCCGAACATCAGCAGGAGCTTTTCGTCCTGGTTGAAGCAAAGGACGCTCCGCAGCGTTGCGTCTGCCACCCACACCCTGTCCTTGCTGTCCACGGTGATCGCCATCGGCTGGCGGAACTGCACGTCGGCATCGCCGGCAAAAATGCGGAAGGCCCGCGTTGTCGGGTCCATCACAAAGACGGCGCGCTCATAGGTGTCGGTCACATACAGCCGTCCCTCTTGGTCTTCAGCCAGGGCGAAAGGGCGCAGGAAGCGGATAAAATTCTGCGTATCGCGTTCTCCCACAAGCTTCTGAAGAAAACTTCGCTTCTTCTTTTCAATAACGTCGCGTTCTCCCCGGATCACCTGGAGCAGTTTGATTCTGGGTTTCTGGGGGGGCGGCGGCCACACACGATTCAGCCCCGCATCAGGTATGGCGTTGTTCTTTTTCTTGGCCGTGCCGGGAGTTGCCCCTGCCGTTACACACAAGGCGAGGGCCATAAACCCCGTAACCCATCTCGCCTTATTCATAACTTTTCCTCCTCTACGCATGGCAATTCAAACAAACGGACTTCACTCCTGGCTTCAAATTGAACAGCGCCCGCGTAAAATCTGAAGCGTGCGGGTTGTGACAGGTCACACAAGTGATCGGGCGTTTCCCCGGCTGGAGCACATTTGGTCCGCTGACCGGGTGCCCTGTTAAGGGATGGCCGGTTGTCCTGGTCTTGGAAAGCCCAATCCGGCGCACATTCTGGAAGAAGCTGGCAGGAATTTCAGTTCCCAGCAGCGTGATCTTCCCGTCTTTCGCCGGCGGTAGCGGCCCCGGAGCGTGACAGGACAGGCACAGCGCATTGACTGAAGCGCGCAACCTGCCTGGATAGTCTGAAGCATGGGGATCATGGCAAACGGTGCACCCCAGCTTAACCACCGGAGGATGAATAAACTTCTTTGTCGCCAGTTCTTCGCGGCGGTCCGTATGGCAAGTCTCGCAAAGAGCCACAGGTGACTCACGCAACTGGTGTGGATTGGCCGACGCGTGTGGACTGTGGCAGTCCGTGCAATAGTCCCGGATCGCAAACAGCCCGTGCGGCACTTTGGCTTTTTCGATCTTGGCCTTGATATCGGGGTGGCACATATAGCAGAGAGCGCGCTTTCCGCCCTCGTTCACGACCACCTTCCCGTTCTGGGGCGCGGAATGGCAGGCTTCGCACATCTTCTGCTCAAAAGGCATGTGCACGTAGGTGTTGATCAGCTTCGGACGGTCGGACCCGTGCGGGTTGTGGCAATCGGCGCAATTTACCTTCTCAAAGGGCTGGCCGTGATGCGCCTCTTTGATTTCTTTGCCTGAAACGTCATGACAGTCGAGACAGAGTTGCGGCGCCGGTTTCTTCAGATGGAAACGCGTATCCTGCTGGTCCAAGGCGCCTGCCTTATGAGTGACGTGGCAAGCCCCGCATCCCATCAGCACCGCCATGTGCTGGTTCTTAGACGCGAGCAACGCGGCAATGTCCTTATGGCAGGTGAGGCAGAGGTTCTCCTTTGCCGTTGTTCCCTGCACCGGTTCGCGCAACAGATTTTCGTTTGCCGAACTGTGCGGATCATGGCAGGTAATGCACTTGCTTTTGACGACGGGCCAATGTGTAGAGGGGGCTTTGGCCAGATCAGGCTTCTTGTCGTTGTGGCAAGTGAAACATAGATCGTTCCCACCTGCCACGAGCGAAATCTTGAAGCCGCTCTCTGTTTCCTGGCCGACATGGCAGACTTCGCAGCCTGCTTCAAGGGCTGGATGGACCACTTTCCCTTTCTTCTTGTCAGTATGGCAAGTAACGCAGGTTTCCGTCTTGAAGTTCTTGGCCTCGATGCTGGGATGCTGCTGGAATACATCCTGAGCGGCCATCCGGTAAGGTGCCAGTGCAGTCAGAGCCACCGCCGGTGCAACTACGAGCGCCAGAACGGCAGCACAGCGAATCCTGAATCGAGAAAAAAGTCGGAAATTCACCCTCCTTTTGCCCGCCTCCACCAGCTTTGCCACGCCGCCCTCTCCTGCCGAAAACTCAGTAAGTTCTAATAAAGGTTGCAAGGACACTGCCAGGTCAGTTAGCTTTTTCAACGGGCCATATTTATTGGCGCCACGGTGCCCAAGTCTGCGTGGAGAGGCGGAGTTGAAGGCTCTGAAAACAGGCCGCAATGCTGTAAGTAATTAGTTTTGAAAAGGATCTGGCTGGTTAATCACTGATGGAATTACAAAGAAGAATCTGCGTCCTAATGGACGATGGCCCTGATTGACCCCAACAGCGGAGCGTGAAATGACTCAACGGCCTGCGTAATTTAACCCAATCATGAGTACCTGTCCCGCAGCGTGTTCGGGTGGTCAGTGTCTCCCTCGGGGGTGGTGGAAACCCCTCGCCTGTGTTCGTTCAGAATGATGGATGACACTCGGTGTAGAGGTCACGCTGTAGATTAAAGGGACAGGAATGCCCCGCTCCAGGTTCCTTGAGCGGGGCGGGAGGGCGCGCGTCGAAAGGCGTCTGGACGGGAGCGTCTGGGTACGGTTCCGCGGTCGCCATCTGAGTGTGACTCGGTGCGCGGTAAGGCCACCGACGCCCTCGGTCGGCAAACCACGAAGGCCAGCATCCGCCTCCAGGAAGAGTCCTCGTGCCAGGCGGTGGATGAAGGATTTCGATCTCCAGCAGAGTCGGCCGCTGTGGAAAATTCTGCGGCAAGAAGGGATGACGCTCCTCCCGACGGGGCGCCCAACAGGAACTTTCTATTTTGCCTTGACATGCCAGAAATCCACGCCTTGAGATCAGTCGGCAATTTCATGGCTAATTTAGAGGGGAAAAGCGAGTTCAACTTAGGCGTTCAGGTTTATACTCCGAAGGGGAGAAAGAGAATGTTTGGGCGGGCATTCCAGATTATTTACTGGCTGGGTGGCGTCACGCCGGAAGTCCCTGGGTTACACCGCAGCGCTTTCATTCCTCCCTGTGCCGCTGCACCAGCACAGGCGCCAAATCTTCATTTCCCAGATGGCCCGAAGAAAAGGCTTCCGTATAACGCCATCGCGCTTGATTCTGAAAAACAGCCGTTGCGGAACTCGGAGGATGTCCCGAGCACGGTTCGCCTGTAAAGAACGTCGCATCCAGGTGTTCCTTCTCGAACTGTCAGTGCATAGGCGAAGAAAAGGCGATGTGTGTATAGTGTGTGGCAAAACCGCGTATTCCGAGATTACTGCGGATTGTGGGCCTCGCGTTTTCAATAACTTATTTGTTTTCAATGCGCCTGCATAATTCGACTCCCCCGCCTCCACCAAATAATTACTTTATTATCATCGGGGCACTCATGATATTACTTGTCGCACTGTCGTGTTGACCAGCACCGCGCCACCCTCAGCTTTCAGTAGTAACCGAACTGGAACCGCACGATGAAGGCATTCTCCGTGGGACGGTTGCCGGACATCGCGCCACCGACGAATCTGGTTTGAGCGTAGTTGAAAACAACCTTGAAGTACTTCTGAGGGTACCAGTTGAGGCCCGCCTGAAATCCATTGGCTTTCTGAGCTGCGGAACGCGGATCAGCGAGCACGGGGTATGCGGATGGGTCAACTTGGAGGGAGTTCAACCGCCCAGCAACCTCGAATGCTCCCCAATCGTGCTTGGCGGGATTGAACGCGCGGGCGGGGGTAACGCCGGAGTAGGAGGCATTTTCTCCGGTCAACACAAAGGAGGTAGAGGCCTGCCAAGCCGTGTTGGCAACTCGGCGGGTAGCATTACCGAGCCGAACATCCTGAGCAGACATGCCATATTCTGCCATCACGCCTATGCGCCGCCAGTAATAGTCGGCTTGCGGTGAAATGCGGGTTCGTTCTCCATCGGCAATTGCGCCCGGACGGTAGCAAAAGAATTGCGCAAGCCCGGCGGTCGTGAACGAGGGTAAAGCGCCTCTCTCTTTGCCTGCGCTTCCGCCGATCCCAAGCCCCAGTCCTCCAAGGAGTGACGCGCGCGTGCCGCGGAAAGGGTACGCAAAGACACGAAACTCTCCATCCGCTCCATGGTTGGTACTATGCTCTGAATTGCCGCCGTCCGGGACTCCCCGGAACAGTCCGCCCATATAGGTGACTTTATTTCCCAGGATGTCTCCATGAACCTGAACTCCGACGTCGCGATCTGGAACAAGGTTTGTCGGAAGCGCCCTTTCGGCAAACATCAGGTACCTGGGTGACTGGAGACGTTCCAAACCGATGGGAGATTTGAATTTGCCTATTTCGACCCACATTTCCTCGGCAACTTTAACATCGATGTAGGCGTCCCGGACCGTCATGGGACCATCTTTCCGCGACTCGGCCGTTATCCGAAAGTCCAGACGCCTGAAAGCCTTGCCCAAGAATACAAACTGGCCTCGACGGAGAATGAAATCCGGAAGTTTCTGCGGTACTCCCGGATCCAAGATGAGTCGATCGTCGAGTTGGAGCATTCCGCCGATGTCTACTTGCGCTTGTCCGTTGGGGGAACGGATATGCAAACCGTTATCCCAGGAGACATCTGATGTTGATGCCGAAGGTGCAGGCGCGGAATTCACCTGCGATGCGGCGGGATCTGAATCCTCGGCGACGCTACATGCAATTCCAGAGTTGAAGATGAACAGGACGATCAGAACAAGAACACTCGACCATCGGCGGGAGCGGACAACCAGAATCCTTCGGCGGGCTCCCGTCTGAGTGCGAGGCTCGGAACGAAGCGCCAAGGCCATCCCCCGGGAACTGCGGCGCTGTAACCGGGGCCTGTCATGCACAATGTCTGAACAGGACTCCGAGGGAGCTTCAAAGGACCCTAAACTCAGCGCCAGATCGAGCCCATGCAGCACGCTCGAACAGATTCGCATGAAGTCTTCGCATCCGGAAATTCCGTGCTTGGGTGAGAAGTCCTTGGGCCCACCCGATCGTGGCGGCCGCATGAACGTGAGCGTAGCTGGCCCAAACGTTTTCCACGAGTATCCCGTCCCGACTCTCGGAGCAGCCCGTCCCTCGTAGTACTGCACAAGCCGTCGGAGGAAGGGATGCCGCTGCCACAATCCTCGAGTAGTGGAATTCGTGACCGCGGATCTTTGTCCTCACCGGGTAGTACGGGTTGGGCGAATCAACCAGCAGTTCGACATAACCGTGTCCCTGCGGCTTACTGTGTACTTCCACCTCAAAGGGAAGCGCACCCGCCATCGGGAACTTCCGCCCCTTCCAGCGAATGGCTCGCGAAAGCAGCATGAGCCCCCCGCACTCGGCGTATACGGGAAGTCCCTTGAACGCATGATCGCGAACGGATGCCAGGAAGGCGCTGTTTTGGGAGAGTGCCTCTGCGTGCGTTTCAGGAAACCCGCCTCCAATGTAGAGCGCATCCAGGCCTTCCGGTAGGGATGACGCCGAGAGAGCCGAGACGGGCTGAATATCTGCCCCAGACTTTTCCAGCGCCTCAAGATTTTCGGGATAATAGAAGGTGAATGCCGAGTCTTTCACATAGGCAATCTTCAGCCCGTGGCCATCTTCAGTTTCCGAGGTCTTCTGGGGCTGGCACTGGATTGAAGGTGCGGACCCGGCCGCTTTATATATTCGGTCGGTATCGAGCCGGCCGCGAACCGTTGCCAGAATCTTCTCGCGAAGATGGTCAATGCTCGCATGTTCCTGCGGCGTTACCAAACCCAGATGACGGCTTGGCAGCAGCGTGCTTGCATCGACGTTCGGCAGCGCACCGAGCACAGGTACGCCGCACACGGATTCCAGCGAGTCCCTGAGGATCGATTCGTGCCGGCAGCCAGAGACATGGTTGAGGATCACCCCACCGATTCGAACGTCCGGGTCGAGTTCCATGCAGCCCAGCACAAGAGCCGCAACCGTGTGGGTGACTTTGGTGGCGTCCACCACAAGCAGAATAGGAGCTTTCAGCAGTTTTGCCAGTTCCGCTGTGCTGTGGGTTCCGTGCGCATCAACGCCGTCAAAAAGACCGCGATTGCCCTCGACGAGATTCAGGCCATCTGGCAGGGCATTGGCAATAAAAAGCTGTGCGGTCTTTTCCGGCCCCATTAAGAACGTGTCGAGATTCCGCGCCGGGCTGCTGGAGGCCCAACTGAGCCAGGCGGCGTCGATATAATCGGGTCCCTTTTTAAAGGCCTTTACGGGGATTCCAGACTGCCGGGCAAGAAGCAGCAGGCCGAGCGAAACCAGAGTCTTCCCGGAATCACCGGAAAGCCCGGCTACTACTAACCGCGCGGAGGATGCCGAAAGGTGTTGAATACTTCTTCCGGAATCCGGGCAACTGGATAATGGAGGTTGGATTGCGGCCATTGAAACGCTAACCTTGCTGAGATGAGGGCTGCGGCCTCGATATCACAGCTTTAACCGTCTCGGGTCGAAGACGGCCCCTGCAATTACGCGGCTTCAGAAGCGGTGGCCGGGTACCTTTGAAGCGCCGTGTGTGGAAGCTGCGCAAGCACTGGACTTCCCCCGTCGGACGTCCGTGGTGTCCAGCGTGCCTCTGACCTTCGAGGTGCGGACTCCTTGCGTGGTGCTTGCTCAAGGAGTTCGCGCAACTTGAGCCTGGCCTTGTGGAGTTGTGATTTCGAAGTGCCGACCGAGCAACCCATTAACTCGGATATCTCGACGTGTTCGTAGCCCTCAATGTCATGCAAAATAAAGACAGATTTGAAGCCCGGGGGCAGCTGGTCGATAGCTCGCTGCAAAGTAATCCGATCGACTGCTCCCGTCAGTTGCGTATCGACTCTGCCAAACTCCATTTTGCGGGGACATCCGGTGATCGGATCCACACCCGAAAGTTCCTCAATGGATTTCTCCCTGCGCCAACTGGCTTTTTGGAATCGTAACAGCACGACGTTGATGGCGATCCGGCGCAACCATGTGCAAATCGCTGATTCGCCGCGGAAAGTATCGAGTTTCTGGAACATTCGGATGAAAGTCTCTTGTGTCAGGTCTTCAGCATCGTCCGGATTGCCCGTCATGCGAAGACACAAGGCCCATACCCGCGACCTGTACGTCCGATATAGATCTTCAAATTCGTCGATTAACGCCTGGTTTGATTGTCTTGACAGGTCTGATTGAGTCCCCCAACAACTTAGGGCAGCCTGCTGAACGTGTTCTTCCAGTGCCACAGTTGCCATGGTCGCTTGCCTCTCTGATCCCTAACACGTCAAGTATGAGAGCTTCAAACAGGGCCAACAATTCGGTTAAACCCTATTGCGCTAACGATTAGCACCTAGGTGGTGTTACCTAGTGCCGCGTCCTGTAATGGAGTGGACACGGTAGCGCCGCCGTCCCGGCGGCATTTGTTGGCAGGATGCCGCCGTTACGGACGCGCCGATTCTCCAGTTATTTCGCGGCTAGTTACCCTCCGAGGATGGATTTTCCTTGACATCGGCGATTTCCATGATAGGCTAGTAAAGTGGAGGTTCGGGCGGCGCCTGAAACTCCTGAAGGATGGCTGAAAATCGAGACAATAGATTGATATATAGTTACTTGGTTTCAAACAGCGCTTCCAAACACGAAAATGAGGCAGAAAAAAAGAATTCTTTTTTTCAAAAACGAAGCCAGGAAGTTATTGAAACTAAAGGATGGCTGTGGAAAAAACAGCCAAAACGAACCGAAAACGAAGCTAAAACAAAGCTAGCTAAGTTATTGAAAATACATGACGCGCCAAAAAACGAACCGAAGAAAATCAAAAATAATCTCCCGCGCCGCA
>JAJYHU010000153.1 GCA_021784615.1 Acidobacteriota bacterium
CGCAACGTTGCGCTGCCTGAAAAATACTTTACACCGGGATTGGGATGCCCGGTCCAGGAAATCAGGCGCTCGATCGTCACGTGATCCGGGGCTTCCAGGCCTTTGGGGAAATAGAGTTCCCAGGGGCCGCGAATCTCGGCGGGCGGGGGCAGCGCCGGGACCACCACCTTGAGCGCGCGTCCTGCCGCCGTCTTCAATTCATAAGTTCCCGATTGGGCAACCTCGATGGAATAGCCCGTTCCGCCCGCCGCCATATCAAAGTTGCCGAAGGGGTCCAGGAGCTGAATTTCAGCCACAGGAGTCTCGGGAATTCCTGAAATCTCCACATCGTTTCGCCTGACGGAGACAATCCGGTTCTCGGAGGGTTGGGCGGCGCCGCGGAAGATGACAAACACGGAGCCGCAGGGGTCGAAGTCGAGGGGAATCCGCACCCCGTCTTCCTGCTGGTCGTAGACGGCAATCGGCTCAATCTTTCCGGTGTCCGGCCACCACAATTCCGGCCGCTTTCCCTGAACCCGGAAGGTGCACAGAACTCGCCTTGCCGCAGGATTGCTGCTGGCCACAAAGTAAATCTCATCGTCCTTATCCCGCCGGTGAATATAGCGGATTTCATCGCCCACCTTGACATCCTGACAGTCAAAATCGGGCGGCGCGTTCAGATCCCGCAGCACCTGAGAAACCGGCCTTCCCCAAATGACTTTCCCTTTGCCGAGCCGGTTCTCCGTCAAGCTCGATCCGTCGCACACGCCCCACAGTTCAGCGGTCAATCGCCGGATCTCTCCGTCGCACTGGGGATAATTCTCCAGGCTGGGCGAAGCATCCGGTGGAGGGCCCACCACGGTTGCGCCCGCCAGCACCAACTCCTTGATTTTCGACAACAGCGCCGGCGTCATCGCCCTGCCGGGGGGAAGGACTAAGACTCGGTAGCTCATGCCGCTCGGAAGCTCCAGGCGGCCATTGCGGACCGTCATCATCTTGATCAAGGCTTCGGGAGGCAGATCGTCGTAGTCATAACCGTCGGGGATTCCGGGATCGAGTTCGGAGCGCTCCGGAAAAGAATTGGGAACGTTTTCAGTGCCAAGATAAGCCACGTCCGCCACGAATACGCCCCTTTGCAGGAGATACTGGCATCGGGAAAGGTAGCTGATCCACGCCCGAGACTGCTCCCACCAGGTGACGGTGCGCTCGTAATGGATGCCATAGGGACCCATCGTCATGCCCGGCGCCTCGTGGAGCCAAGGCTGCATGGAATAGCGGTGAAAGACAAAGTGGTTGACGCCCTGCGTCATGGCATGGTCGCCAAGCGGCTTCAGCTTGAAGGGATGGTTTTGCCATTTACCATCCGAAGGGGCCGCTGTGAACGATTCCGCGCCGCAGATGGGCCGGCCATAGACGTGCGCCGAAGAGGCCATCTCCTTGTTCCACGGCCCCGGCTTCCTCCCCGTCCAGAATTCGCTCATCGGCGTGTCCGCCCGCCCGCCATAAGCAACCTCGTCCAGCGGGCCGCCGCCATAAGCCTCGATGGAGAGCGTCAATCCATGCTGATGGCTGAGCTCCTGCATGTGCCCGGCGTAGTTCTCGAGCAGCAGATCGCCCACCAGCCTCCGCAGATCCCACAGGAACCGCTCAGAAACCTCCCGGCTCTCCACGGCGCGTCCGGTCAGCGTCGGCAAATACGGAAGAAGGTCATAACCGTACCGGTCCCGGAAAATCTTCCGGAATCCCGGGGTCCAGTTCTGCGAGCCCGTTTCCCAGCTGTCAATGTGGGTCATGGTGAGCGATTTGCCGCCCACGGCCGCCTGATCCTTGAGGAGCTTGCCCACCAAGCCGTCAAATTGCGCCTCGGTGGCCCGCTTGCTGAGCTTGTCAGACTCAAGGCCCAGGCCTTCTTTGGGAGCCGGATGGTTCATCACTCCGGTGGAGGTGTGGCCCAGGCGGAGGACCGTCCAATGGCCGGCCGGAACTTCCCAGGTGAGATTTCCATCGCGATCCATCTTGTGGCTGATATCCAGAACCTTGTTCCGCTCGACGGCCATCTCCCGAGGCACCGGCTGTTCGTCGGAATGGGTTGTCCTATGCCGAACGTAAGCGGCCTTCCCCGGCACATCTTCCAAGCGCCGCTCGGGGTGCAATTCCACTTCGGCAAGCGGAATGCCCTTGGCAAAGGGATCATCGAACTGGGATCGCTTGGGTTCCAGGACAATCCGGTAATAGCGGGAGGACACTTCGGGGAAGTTCATGGAAGATATCGGCCAGTAGAAAGTGACCGGCTGGACGGCCCGGTATTCGCGGCCATCGTCGGAGACTTCAAGCGTTCCGTTGATGGTGGAGTAGATCGGAACAGGCGCCAAGGAAACCGATCTCGCCGTGAAAGGCTCCGCGAATTCAATGTTCAGGTACTGCGGCTGGCCTTTGGCTGGCGGCGGAAGCGTCGTGGCCGTTGCGATGTTGCCGTCCGTCAGAGGGGCGGAGTCAAAACTTTCCCGATGGACTCCGCAAGTGATCTTGGGGGAACGGTCGGCCATGCGAACGCTTGCGGCCGGCGGGGTGGGAAAAGCCAGCACGGCAATGTCGCGGTAATAGTCCATGATGGTTTGGGGTTCGGCTAGCGGGCCGGAAAAATGCGCTGGGCCCTGGTGGTGCGACTCGCTCCACACAATCATCTGCATGGAAAGTTCCGGAGTGATCCAAGGGCCGCCGCTGCCGCACCAGCCGGCATCATTGTTCATGTCAATCGTGATGCCCAGGCGCGTCGCCTCCTTGACCGCGTGCTGAATCATCTCGCGCCACTCCGGGGTCATAAAGCGGACGGGGCCGGGCGGAACATATTGATCGACTTCCATATACAGGACGCCGCGAATGCCCACGCGATGCATCGCTTCAAGGTCAGCCGTGATGCCCTCGCGGGTGATGTTGCCGTTTGAAACAAACCAGTAAACCCAGGGCTGAGCGGCCGGGGGCGGGCTCAAAAAACCGCTCTGCAATTCGGGAAGCTGCGCATCGGCTTGGGCGGCTGCGGAGCCTTCAGCCGAATAAAAGGCCATTCCCTTGCCCAGGCCCGGCAGCGCCGGCGCCATGGCAAACATCGCAGAATTCCGCAGAAACTTTCGTCGGCTGTATTTGCTGGCCATCAGATCGTCTCCCTCAAAAAACGTAGCCTCGCACCTTGCCTCTGTTGAGGCTGCGGGCTTCATGAACAACTCAATGCGGCGCGATAAGCCGCGGAGATGAAGGTCCGCGCCACCCGCTACCCTTCGCGCATGCAATTTCTCAGCCTGTATATCATCGGCGAAACAGCAATACAATACCATTCGAGCCGCTGCGAGTCTACTTTGCCGGATGGTGGCTGGATGGTGGCGCAAAACACCTCATCCCCAATGCCGGCCAGAAGGCCAGAGCTGCAAGGAACCGGCCCTGCGCCCATATTTTGACACCCCAACAGCCGTATGCGATAATTCGCTACGAAGGTTAAAAGGGCAAACCACGCGATGATCGGGAAAACCATGAAAATTTGGGCGGCTGGAATCAGCCTTTTTTTGCTGGGAGCCACAGGCGTGGCAGGGGCGCAGGCGCCGGCGCCGGCACAAAGCGCTAAGGAGCCTTCTGCAACCCAGGCGGTGGTGACGCCAGACCACGCCGCAGCGTATTACCATTACATGCTGGCGCAGCGTTACAAGGAACTGGCGGGAATTTACAACCGCGGCGATTATGTGGACCGCGCCATTTCCGAATACAAAAAGGCCATTGAAGCCGACCCTTCTTCTCTGTTCCTGCGCGTTGAGCTGGCGGAGCTTTACTGGCGCGTGACCCGCGTTACAGACGCCATCGCCGGGGCCCAGGCCGTTCTGAAAATCAATCCCAACGACGTGGACGCCCATCGATTGCTGGCCCACATTTATCTGGGAAGCCTGGGTAGTTCCCAGGCAGGGGCCGCAATTCCTGAGATCCTTCAAAAGACCATTGCCCAATTTGAAGCCGTGACCGAGCTTGACCCGAGCGACTCGGAATCTGCGCTGATCCTGGGCCGGCTTTATAAGGTCGACAACCAGCCGCAGAAAGCCGAGGCCATTTTCAAGAAGGTTCTGCAGGATAATCCGGACTCCCAAAGTGTGCTGGCCAACCTGACACAGCTTTACTTTGACCAGGCCGAATACCAGAAGGTCATCGACCTGCTCAAGAGCATTCCAGGCGACCGGATGGATCCTTCTTTGCTCTACTTGCTGGGCAATGCCTACATGCAGACTCGCGATCTCAGCAGCGCCGAAGAGGCCTTTCAAAAGGCCTTGCAGCGTGCGCCGGACAGCCAGGATGTCCGCCGCGCCTACGCTGAAGCGCTGATGGCCGACGGCAAGATGCAGCAAGCCCGCGACCAGCTTGAAGAAATCCTAAAGGTAAGCCCGGAAGATGGAGCGACGTATCTCCGCCTTGGGCAACTTGACCGCGAAATGGGACGGTTTGACGACGCGCGCCAGGACTTTGCGCACGCCAGGACCCTCTCGCCCGCCAACCTTGAAGTCCCTTACCAGCAAGCTCTTTTGGAAGATACGGTGGGGCATGAAGACAAGGCGATCGCCATCCTGGAGGACCTGCTGAAGAAGACCGCGAACTCCAACGGGAAATACAATCCCGCCGAAGCCAACAACCGCGCAGTTTTCCTGCAGCGGTTGGGGCAGATATACCGGGAACAGGAAAAGTACGCAAAGGCTATCGAAACGTTCCGGAGCATTGTGGCCTTGGGCGCGGATCAGGCGCCGCGGGGCGAGGCGCTGATTATCGAAACCTATCAACTGAACCGGCAACTGCCGAAGGCCATGGCGGAGGCTAACGAAGCCATTCAGAAATATCCGCACGACCGGCAGCTCTTGATGCAGCGCGCCTCGCTGCTGGGATTGCAGGGTCACCGGGATGAGGCCGTCAAGCAGCTCAAGGGAATGCTCAATAACACTCCCCAGGATCGAGGCATTTACCTGGCGATCGCCCAGATTTATTCGCAGGGCAAGGCTTACCCGAAGGCCGAGGCGGCAATCCAAAAGGCGCTTTCGCTAAGCAACAATCCTGATGACCAGGAGTACGCCCGGTTCATGCTGGGCTCTGTGTACGAGCGCGAGAAGAAATATGACCTGGCGGAAGAGCAATTCAAGCAGGTTTTGGCCGTTGACCCGCTGAACGACGCCGCCGCGAACTACCTGGGCTATATGCTGGCGGACCGCGGCGTGCGGCTCGAGGAATCGGTCCATTACATCGAGAAGGCCCTGCAGCTCGAACCGAACAACGGAGCTTATCTTGACAGCCTCGGCTGGGCCTACTACAAGATGAACCGCTTTGAAAGCGCGGAAGCCCCTTTGCAGAAGGCTGTGCAACTGATTTCCGACGACCCGACCATCCGGGAGCACCTTGGATATGTGTACCTGGCGCTCGGAAAGAAAGCTGACGCGCAGCGGGAATGGCAACATGCCCTAAAAATATGGCGCAAGGCGGCCGCCAGCGATTTTGGACCGGCGCAAGCTGCCAAACTCCGGAAAAAGCTCAATCACCTGAAGCACGAGATGGGTCACCAAGAATCCTCCGCTGCGGACTAGAATTGGCGACCGGAATAATCGATTCCCGTTACGGGTCTTAACAGCAACCTTCCGCTTCCTTGAAAAAAACCATTCAAGTTCGCGCATTTGCCAAGGTCAATCTGGGGCTCAAAGTCCTGGGCAACAGACCGGACGGCTACCACGAGATTCGAACCATCTATCAGACGGTGAGCCTTGCCGATGACATGGAAGCGTCCGTTTCCTCCCACCGGGGCGGGATCAGCCTCAAATGCGACCAGCCGGGCCTTCCCTCCGGCCCAGGGAATCTTGTCTATCGCGCGGCGGCGCTGTGGAGGCGGGCGCGAGGCTTCAAGAGCGGCGTCACACTGCGCCTTCGGAAAAGAATTCCCGTAGGAGCCGGGCTGGGAGGAGGAAGCAGCGACGCCGCCGTCACGCTCGTGGCCTTGGAACGATTGACTGGAAATCGATTGGCGCCTTCAAAGCTTATCGAGCTTGCGGCCGGCCTGGGATCGGACGTGCCGCTGTTCCTCCAGGGCGGCAGAGTTCTGGGCTGCGGGCGGGGCGAGGAGATTTATCCCCTTGCGGACCTCCCGGCGCGGCCGTGCCTGATTGCCTTCCCGGGCTTCGGGGTCTCAACGGCGGAAGCTTATCAGGCAATCGATTTGCAATTGACGTCAGGCGCCGAAAAACATAGAATAAACAGTTTGGGCATGCGGTCACCTTTTCCCCTGGAAGAATGGGGGCCGGCCGAAAACGATTTTGAGACGTTCGTTTTCGCAAGGTGGCCTGAGCTGGCAAAGGTAAAAGGCCGGCTTATCCGGGCCGGGGCCGAAACAGCCTCCCTGACGGGTAGTGGTTCAGCGCTCTACGCCGTCTTTGCATCCGCCCAACAAATCAATCGCGCTGCGAAGCTCATCCCTGCGGATTGGCAGGTCCATAAGGTTCGGACGCTTCCGCGTGCGGAGTACCGGCGCCGCATTTTTGTGGATTAGGCCGGCGCGAAGGGCGCTTTGGGCGCTTGGAACCGCATGGGGAAAACATTGGCCCCGCGGCGGTCCATCGATCTTTTTCGGGTCAGGGTACTGGGAGGTCGTCCAGTGGTAGGACACATGCCTTTGGAGCATGGAACCCTGGTTCGAATCCAGGCCTCCCAGCCAGGTTTGGAATTTTTCGGTTACAAAGGTGAGTGCGATGGCTGATCGGGTTCATCATGCCATGAAGGTGCTGACGGGCAGAGCGCATCCGGCGCTGGCCCAGGAGATTTGCGATCACTTGGGAGTGCCTTTAGGCAAGATCCGCGTCGATCGTTTTCCCGATGGCGAAGTTCGGCTCCAGATTATGGAGAATGTCCGGGGAGCCGACGTTTTTGTCATCCAGCCCACTTGCCGTCCGGTCAAT
Source organism: Acidobacteriota bacterium (assembly GCA_021784615.1). Taxonomy (GTDB): domain Bacteria; phylum Acidobacteriota; class Terriglobia; order UBA7540; family UBA7540; genus JAMCXS01. The sequence goes on from JAJYHU010000153.1 coordinate 6,939, forward strand.
GAGAATCTCGTTGAGTTGCTGATTATTCTCGATGCTCTGCGCCGCGCTTCAGCGTACCGGATCACGGCGGTCATGCCCTATTACGGCTACGCGCGCCAGGACCGGAAAGACCGCCCGCGGGTGCCGATTTCCGCCAAGCTGGTGGCGGACTTGCTCACCTCGGCTGGAGCCAACCGGGTTTTGGCGCTTGATCTGCACGCGGGACAGATTCAGGGATATTTCGACATCCCGGTGGACCATCTGTACGCCACGCCGGTGACCGTAGGGTATTTCCGAAAGCTCCGGCTGAAGGACCTGGTGGTGGTTTCTCCTGACACCGGGGGCGTCGAGCGAGCACGCGCTTTTGCCAAGCGCCTGAGAGTGCCGCTGGCGATTATCGACAAGCGCCGCCAGGACGCCGATGTGGTGGAGATGTTCAACGTGATCGGCGAGGTCGCCGGCCGAACTTGTTTGATCGTTGACGACATGATTGATACGGGAGGCACCCTCGCCACAGGCGCGCAAGCATTGAAGGAAAAGGGCGCGGCAAGGGTCTTTGCATGCTGCACCCACGGAGTTTTTGCCGGAAACGCCATCAAGAAGATTATGAAGTCTCCCATCGAACAGGTGGTGGCGACAAACTCGATACCGTTGCTTCCTGAAGCGCAGGCGTGCAAGCAAATCAAAGTCTTGAGCGTGGGAAATCTTCTGGCTGAGGCCATCAAGTCCATCTATAAGGAAACCTCCGTGAGCAGGCTTTTTATTTGAGCTCGCGAGTGAGGACCAGGCTTTCAATTTTTGACGTTTTGAGGTGTGAATTCTATGGCTGAGATTTTCAATGTTGAAGCTGAGGCGCGTGAGGCGTTCGGCAAAAACGTGGCGCGCCGCCTCCGGTATTCGGGCCGCATTCCCGCCGTCGTCTACGGCGGAGGCGGACCCTCTATCCCCCTCGCGGTCGATCCGAGGGCGATCTTGCGCGTACTCCACTCGGGAGCCGGCCACAACGCGATCTTCACCCTGGAAATTCCGGGGAAGGCGCCGGCGCGCGTGATGCTGCGGGAATGGCAATGGGATCCCGTCCGGGGCGGGCTTTTGCACGTTGATATGGTGCGGATCGCGCGGGATGCCAAGCTGCGGGTGCGAGTGCCGATCCAGATCACCGGCGAACCCCAGGGCGTGAAGGTTCAAGGAGGAATTCTTGAATTCATCCTCCGCGAGGTGGAAGTGGAGTGCTTGCCGGATGACATCCCCGAGCACATCACCGTGGATGTAACCGAACTGCTGATTGGACGCAACCTGCGCGTTTCCGATCTGCCGGTGGACGAAAAGTTGACCGTGCTGGCAGACCCGGCGCGGGTTGTCGCGCACGTGCTGCCGCCGAAGGCGGAAGAGGCGCCGGCGGAAGAAGTGGCCGCGGCTGCCCCGACCGAGCCCGAGTTGATCCGCAAGCGGAAGACGGAAGAGGAAGAAGGCGCTGAGACGGAAGCCGAAGCTCCTGAAGGAAAGCAAAAGAAAGAGTCCAAGAAAGAGACGAAGTGATCCTGCGAGATCAGCCGCGCCGAAGGAGATGGGGAAAACGGGGTGAAAGTGATTGTGGGTCTTGGAAACCCCGGTGACGAGTACGACCTGACTCCCCACAATCTGGGGTTTATGGCTGTCGAACGCCTGGCCGAAACCTGTAACGCAAGATTCTCCCGCCGCGAAGCGCGCGCGCGAGTGGCCCGGGCGGAAATCGAGGGTGAGCAGGCGGTTCTGGCCAAGCCGCAGACTTTTATGAATCTCAGCGGGCAATCAGTAGCCGGCCTGCTGAAGAAATGGGATGCCTCGGCGGAGGATCTGATCGTGCTGGTTGACGACGTTGATCTTCCTTTGGGCTCGCTGCGGATTCGCTTGAGGGGAAGCGCCGGCGGACACAACGGCCTGAAGTCGATTATCGGGGCGATTGGAACCGACCAGTTCGTCCGTGTGAGGATGGGCGCTGGCCCGGACAGGATTGTGGAAGATTTGGTTTCTTACGTCCTGGCTCGATTCCGCAAGAAGGACATGGAAACCGTGGCAGAGATGGCCGGCCGGGCTGCCGAAGCGGTGCGAATCATTCTGAAGGAAGGTCCTGAAAAGGCGATGAACCTTTTTAACCGGAAGGCGTTGCCACAGGAGTCGTGAGGGTTTATGGCGAAATATGAAATGATGTTTATCACTCGGACGGATGTTCCCGAGGAACAAATTGACAAGCTGATTGCCCAGATGGAAGCCATGATTTCGAGCATGGATGGGAAGGCCGAAAAAGTTGAAAAAATGGGGAGGCGCCGGCTGGCCTATCGCATCCAGAGGCAAAGGGAAGGTTATTACGTACTCTTTGTTTTTGACGGGACCGGCGACACCGTTCGGGAATTCGAGCGGCGCCTGAAGGTTTCCGATGCGGTCATCAAGTACATGGCGGTGCGCGTGGATGAGCCCTTGGAGCCGGCTCCACAAACTAAGCCGGCTGCGGCAGACACAGCGGCTGCCGAGCCTCTCAGTTTCGAAGCTCCGGCGGGCGAAGAAGCACCATCTCAAAGTTAAGGGAGTAGGAGAGCTATGCCAATTAATAGATCAAGGCCAACGAGCGGCGGACGTGATACTCGGCGGGAAGGTGCCCCCTCCGGCGGGCGCAGGCAATACTTTCGCCGCCGCAAGGTTTGCAAGTTTTGCGTTGAAAAAATCAACGTGATTGACTACAAGGACCTCAAGCTGATCGGGCAGTTTGTTGCGGACCGGGGAAAGATTCTCCCGCGCCGCCTGACCGGAACCTGCTCACCGCACCAGCGCGCGCTGGCGAGGGCGATTAAGCGGGCCCGGAACATCGCTTTCCTTCCGTTTGCCGCCAAGGTCTAACTTGGGTCGGCGGCGCGCAATGTGGGACGAACCTCCATCAGGGTTTGGTCAAGGGCCGGGAAGGTTTCCGCGAGGAAAATTTGGTGATTGGAGAGTCAGGAAATGGAAGTCATTCTTCTTGAAAACATTGAAAAGCTTGGCGCACGCGGCCAGATTTTGAAGGTGGCCGACGGATACGGCCGGAATTACCTTTTACCCAAAAAGCTGGCGGTTGCCGCCACTCCTCAAAACCGCAAGTGGGTGGACCAGCAGCGGGTGAGGTTCCTCAAGCTGGAAGCCAAAGAAAAGGCGGAATCGGAAGAACTTGCCGCGCTGATGCAGGATATTGTGATGGTCATGACGCGCCGGTCCGGCGAAAAGGGACAGCTGTTCGGGTCCGTCACCGCGATGGACATCGAAGAGGCGCTTGCCGCCCAGGGCTTCAGAATCGACCGGCGCAAAATTCAACTGGGCAGCCCCCTCAAGGTTTTGGGCGAGTTTGCCGTTCCTATCAAACTGCACCGGGAAGTTACCGTGAACGTGAAGGTGAAGGTCGAAGGCGAAGTGGACCCCAACCAAGCCGCGCTGGCGTCCGAGGAAGCTGCGCCGGAAGCCCAGGAATCCGCCCCGGAACCTGAAGAAAGCGCGCCCGATGCTTCCTAGCTTTTGCGCCCCCGGCGCTTTGATTCAGGAAGA
>JAJYHU010000426.1 GCA_021784615.1 Acidobacteriota bacterium
ACAGACGGCCACAACCCTGGATTTGGCGGAGCACGGCCTGCGGGTTGCCACCCGCCTCAAGCTGAACGAAGGTCAGACCGTCTACGCCTTTTCTCGCCAAGGCCGACCCCAATTCGGATGCTGCCGCGTGGTATGGGCGCACCAAATGGCTGAAAATCGCTTCAGTGAAGCGGGACTTGAAGTTATGAAGTTGCCGTGACTGCGGCAACTTGAGCAAACCCCGCCATCCAGCGCGCACATGCAGTTCCCAACATCCAATGCTTAACGCTGAGAGTTTCTTAGCCGGCATTTATCTACCCTGCCATCGATGGCTGCTTATTCGATCGGAACGTCAGCTCCCAGGCCAAAGCTCAAGCCTCGGCAACCCAGTCCGCCCCGCTCGTCACGGCAGACCGCGACAGGGAACCGACACCGGCGGTCCAGTCAAAAGAAGTTGACTGGAACATTTTCAAACTCAATTTTCTTTCCCAGTTGTTGTATTATGAAGAACTGCACAGTTTTGTCGTAAAAAACACTAAATTCGCTTTGGAGATCGCCTAAGGGCGAACCCAGATTGGATCCTATGATTGAATCTCTTCACACCGGCGCGTCTGCAACAAGGACGCGCGTGGTCCTTTTTGACTTTGACGGCACGATATCTCTCCTCCGCACAGGATGGGAAGAAGTTATGGTGCCTATGATGGTGGATATTCTCGCCGAAACCGGGACAAAAGAAAGCAGGGACGAACTCAACGCCCTGGTGAAAGACTATGTGGCAAGACTGACCGGTGAACAGACAATCTATCAAATGATGGAACTCGCCCGCCAGGTTGAGTTGCGCGGCGGGAAACCGCTGGAGCCTCTCGAATATAAGAAGATGTACCACGACCGATTGCTGGAAAAGATCGAGACACGAAGAGAGGGCCTGCGGCAAGGGAAAATCTCACCGGAAACATACCTTGTTCCGGGTTCCCGAGCCCTGCTGGAAGCCCTGAAAAAGCGGGGATTGGTTCTCTATTGCGCCAGTGGAACCGATCAGGCCTATACCCTGGAAGAAGCTGGATTGCTGGATATCGCTCGCTATTTCGACGGCCGCATCTACGGCGCTTTGGATGATTACAAGAGCTTTTCAAAGGAAATTCTCATCCGCCGAATCACGTCATCGTTGGAATGCAAAGGCGAGGAATTGCTCGGGTTCGGTGACGGCTATGTGGAAATCAAAAACGTAAAAGAGGCTGGCGGCGTAGCGGTAGGAGTTGCAACGGATGAACCTGATTGCCAGGTTGTAAGTTCATGGAAGCGTGATCGCCTCGCAGCCGTTGGCGCTGACTACATCGTCCCCAACTTTCTATGCCAAGAACAGCTTCTCCAAACCTTATTCGATAAGTGACGGGAAAATATGAACTCCAAATATGAGATTTTCGATCGTTCCAAACTGCTGATCAAACCGTTGCACGAGCGCACCCACGACATGCACCTCGATTATGTCCTGGGCCTCGACGGCGATGCTCCTCCCTACTCGCACCCGCAACTTCCGGAAGTTGCCCGGCGAATTGTCGCAGCCCGGAAGGCGGGAGCGGCGCGAATCCTGATGATGGGAGCGCACGTGATCAAGATGGGTGCGAGCCGGCACATCATCGATTTGCTGGAACGCGGCTTTCTGACCCATATTGCCATGAACGGCGCCGGCGCTATCCATGATTACGAACTCGCGCGCATCGGCGCCACGACGGAAAGCGTGGCCCGCTACATTCGCAGCGGCGAATTCGGCCTTTGGAAAGAGACCGGGGAATTAAACAGTTTGATCCAAGAAGCTGCGGACAATTCCCTGGGTTTCGGTGAGAACCTCGGACGGCGCATCCTCGAAAAGGATTTTCCCCACAAGGACGTCAGCATCTTTGCAGCAGCATACCGGCTTTCGATCCCTGTCACAGTTCACGTCGGGATTGGGTATGACATTATCCATGAACACCCGAATTGCAACGGGGCGGCGTTGGGCGCCGCGAGCTATCGTGATTTTCTGATCTTCGCGCATGCTGTGGAAAATCTGGAGGGCGGAGTGATGTTCGACTTCGGGTCATCCACCATGGGGCCGGAGGTTTACCTGAAGGCTCTCTCGATGTCCCGCAATGTGGCGCTCCAGCAGGGACGATTTATCAAACATTTTACGACTGCGGTCTTCGACCTGGTCCCGATCCAAGGCGACATCCACCACGAACTGCCCAAGACAGATCCCGGTTATTACTTCCGTCCTCACAAAACGATTCTGGTGCGCACCGTGGCAGATGGAGGCGAGAGTTACTACTTTTGCGGAGATCACCGCGCGACCGTGCCCGCTTTGAGGCGCGCCCTGCTGGAGATATCATGACAACCAAGGAACTACTAGACGCCTTTCACAAGCTCAAGGCCCTGGTGATTGGAGACATCTGCGTGGACCGCTGGTGCACCTATGACCCGGCGACTTCCGAGCCTTCGCGTGAAACCAGCATTCCACGCCTGGGCGTGGTGTCAACAGAGGTTACGCCCGGCGCCGGAGGCACCGTGGCAAACAACCTGGCAAGCGTCGGCACCGGAAAGGTTGCCGTCCTAGGCGTCAGGGGCGACGACGGGTTCGGATTTGAATTAGATCGCGCTCTCGCTGAACGGGGAATCACATCAGAGTTGATGGTTAAGGTTCCAGATTGGCAGACTTTTACCTATACAAAACTTTTGAACAGCCAGACCGGCGTCGAGGACCAGCCCCGCGTTGATTTTATCTCCACTCGGCCGCTGCCCACCGAGGCCGAGCAGCGGGTGATTGAAAACATTCATTCAGCGGTAGGCGCCTTCGACGTTGTCCTTGTCGCCGACCAGGCCGAAACACGGGCAGGAGGCGTTGTGACCCCCTCCGTGCGCAATGCCATCATCGAGGCTGCCCAGAAATATTCAGAAAAAGTTTTCCTGGCGGACTCTCGTAAACGCGCCCACCTGTTCCGCAATATGACACTAAAGCCTAATCTCGAGGAAGCGGAGGATGCCAGCCGCGCGTTGCTGGGAACCGTGGATTTCAGGGGCTTGCGGCGGGAGTTAGGGGCTAAAGTCCTGGTGGTAACCCATGGCTCCAAAGGCGCTTTGGTGATGGAGGAAAACAAGGAAACCTGGGCGGAAGCGCGGCCCGTGGAAAATCCCGTGGATATTTGCGGCGCTGGCGACAGCTTCGCGGCAGGCTATGCCCTGTCGATGGCTGTCAATGGCGATCCGGTCGCCGCCGCGCGCTTTGGGAACCTCATCGCCTCCATTACCATCATGAAAAAAGGGACAGGAACCGCGTCACCCCAAGAAATTCTTGCCTCTGCCGGGCTTCACGCGTCGTCCTAGCTGGATTTCCATAAAGAGACTGCGCGAAGGCAGGCTCTTCCCAAACAAGGTCCTCCCTACACCGGACGGAAAACTCCCCCTACTGGCGATTCGGAATTTCCCTGCGGTTTGGCGAAGGTACGATATGCAGGAGCGCTCTAAGACGGCCGACCAGGTCTTGCAGAAGGCGGGTATAAGGGATTGGAAGAAGAAAGTGGCGCTCAATCAGATCCAGAGTCTCCGCATCACTGACCTCGCCGGTTATCACCAGGATTCTTCCAACCAGGCTGGGGCGAATCTCGTGGATCCCCGTGACCACTTCCTCCGGCCGCAGGTTTGAGCAGCGCAGGTCAAGAAGTACTGCATCAAACTCCTTGCGGCTGATCATGGCAAGCGCTTGCTGCCCATTCGTAGCCGCTGTGTTTTCACACCCAAGTTTTTCAATAAGATTGTGCAGAAGACTTTGAATAGACGGCTCGTCCTCGACGATCAGCACTTTCCGGCGTTGGGAGACAGAGGTCATATCAGACTCCGCCATCGAGAAGTCTCTCGCTAGGATTGATGGTTCGGCAGCACGCTACCAAGGGAACCTACGCTCACCTTTTCCCCTGTCAAATTTGCAAAGTACTGAAGGATGGCTGTCAACTTCAAAACCGCTTCCCGCTCGTGAAGCTTAAAGGTATACCGAAAAGGCAGGCAGAAAAGCAAAAAGCGGAAATAAAGAACCAGCACCCTCTCCTTCCACGAAAACCGCTGATGAGTACTATCACTATTTTCAAGCAGATAGGAAAGAGTTATAAAGTCACACTTGAGGGCCGAGCGAACCTCTAAATAGTCCACGGAACCGTTGGCGGCAAAGCCATCCTGCAAGCGTGGGAATTCCAGTTGAATTGCGTTAATAATATCCTGAAAGTAGGGATGGCTAAACTCCCGCTTTAAAGCCCTCTCGCAAAAGGCCTGAATGTAAAAGAAAAAGAGAGCGATCGAAAAGACCAGAATCAGCACTGACACAACCATTCTCAACTCCACGCTACCCAGGATAGGCCGTCCCTAAATCAAGACTTATCCTATCGCACGAGGGGAGGGGCAACAAGGTTACGTTGGTACTATGACTTAAGTTATCAATAGGAGTCAACCCACAGATGTCCCTTCCGGGGAAAGAATCTCTTGCCAGCGGTTGGCGGAAGAGTTTCGCCTGGCAATCCCCTTTCTTCCCTTCCCTTTGTTCACTATTTCGAGATCTCAAAGGAAGTCCATGGTTCAGAGTCCATGTCGTGAAGCAGCGGGGCCTGCCAGGAAAAATCCGAATGCTGTCGAAGGAGTTCGGCAGCCTTGAAGTCGATGCCGCAGCAATGTCCGGCGGAAGCGGAAAGAGACATCCTCTTCATCATAGCCGAGTCTGCAACTTTGTTTTGCACGGCCCCCGCGGGACCGTAAGGCGGCATCCAGTCCTTCGCCCCGCGAGGTGAAAGGTCAACGTGTCCGCACAGCGTGCGCTCGTCCGGTTCGATCTTCTTATCGAACGTGTCGTAGTGATCCCCAAGAAAACGCTGGGCCAGCGCCACGTCGATTTTGCCCTTATTTTCAGCCATAAGCTGATTCCAGCGCACGTGGCGTGCGTTGGCGCTTTCGCCCATGTCGCTCAAATTAAAGTTCGTCTCCTCACGGGCAAGCTTCGCGCTCACGGGAAAGTTGGAACCCACGAAGCATCCGTCCTTCGTCCGCCACAAGTTGACATTCTTAAGCCCTAATTCAAGATCCGCAACTTCGTTGGCGTTGCGATCGGCAACCAGCCAGTTGTTGGCATAGCCTCCGTTGTTCCCGTCTTTCATGATGCGCACGAAATCGTCAATGGATGCGGAATATTGCATCGCTTTGCGGGCACGCACAAATTCCGGGATACCTTTCGGATCGTAACCGGAAAAATGCGAGATGGTTGTTTCCGTAATAGCAATCCCGGCAGAGTTCACGCCAAAGTCGTCGCCGCTGTGAATAAATCCCGGAAAACCGTCCATCAGGATCCGGTGGCCGTGGGCCGGAACAATATCAAAAATAATGGTCCAGCGTTCGCCCTCCAGATAATTGGTCCAGCAATTGTGGGCAATGATCACCTTGCCGTCCTTGGTGTAGCTGCCTGTGGCCACAAACGCGCTACAGTGCTCCGGCGCATTGTGGCTCTGCTCTTGCTGCCGGACGTAATAGCCCCACTCCATCGATCCGTTAATCGCCACAACATCCCACAAGTCCAGCTTGACGCCGCGGGCGCGCAGGCCTTCGGCGATCCCCTGCATCTCTTCACGGTATTCCCGCTCGACTTGAGGCCACATCATGTCCTTGGCGGCATGGCGGAAAAACTGCCAGTCGTGCCGGCCGTCGTGGGTCTGCTCGAGGATTTTGACCTTCGCTCCATCCTGAATTTCCTTGTAGAGCAAATATCCGTGCTGGTAGCCGACCTCGGCGGGAGTCCCTTCGAGATGAACGTAAGTCCAGCCGTTTTTTTTGGGTAGCCGGAACGCGCCTTTCAGACGAGAATCCCGCTTAAGACGGCCGGCTGTCGCGCACGATACCTCCAGAAGTCCGACGCCCAAGCCGGCCACGGAACTCCTAATAAACGTCCTTCGATTCATTCGCAGCCTCCGCCCGCCTTCTTCGAGTTCCAAAGTGTCGAAGCATATCAACCTTCGATTCCAAGATGCAAGCCCGGAGCGCAGCCAAAAACCGGCACAGTAAGACGTAAAGCTATAAAAACATCAACTGGAGCAATGACATCGCTCTACATCCTTAAACCGCGTCCATGCAAAGTGAATGCTCCGCTAGCGGCTCATTAATTCGCTGCATAAGTCTAAATGTCATTCCGAGCGCAGCGAGGAATCTGCTTTTGATGAGGAATTGAAAACCAAGCAGATTCCTCGGGCCGATCGAAACCTCGGCCCTCGGAATGACAGCGACACGCGCAGATTTATCAACGCACTTCCGAGACATGAAACTAGCCTGCTTGCGCCGGGGCTTGGGATCAATCAGCCTATGCTATGCTCAGTTCCCGCTTCTATAGCAGACGGGCTTGAAATGGCTGACACCCAATCCATCCCTGCCCTTCGGATTAGAATTTGCAACCGCGCGCCCGTTAACCCTAATGGCCACGCGCACAGAACCTAAGGGCCCAAGCGGCTGTGTTTCAATTCCTCAAAGAGCACGGAATTCTTCCGCAATAGCTCCCTTACTTCCCGCCGGACGGCGAGCCGCTATTTTCGCCGGGTCCGGCGGAGAAAAGTACGTCGAGGCCCTGCCATCCTACAACGCGAAGCTTCCAGTGGATTTTGATCAGTTCGGGAATCAGCCATTCGTACTGGTCGGGATAATTTTGTACGTAGATAAAACATCTGTGGCCTGACGCCACATAGCTGGGAAAGGATCGAACATTCATCCCGGCCCAGTGCTTCATCGCCACGACTCCGCGCTCCACATCATCCGTCGCGGTATCCTGAAGGGCCAAACCCGGATCGACCAGATAGAGCAACCGCGAGCGGATATCAGCCGGCGGGCGATGTGAGAGTTCTACAAACGGGCCGGGATTCGCAATAACAATCGGCGCTGAGCCTTTTGCATATTGCTCAAGGAAGGCGTAGGTTCCCGCGCGAGCCGTCCGATCGTCAACCATCGAGTGATAGCTTCGAATATCTTTGGCGATCATCGCCCCAAAAAGCATGAGGCTCACGGCAAGCGCCATGGCGGGACTTCCATCAAAGGCGCAATATAATCCCCAGCCCACAACCACGCAGACGCCAACAACGGCCGGGAACGCATAGCGATCATCGTAGGCGCCGATAACCGTCTTTGCCAGGACCACCCCGACTACGGGAATCAAGATAAAACCCCACACCGCAGCAAACTCGTGGACAGGAACACGCAGCGGCGGCCTTGCAACCCGAGAGGCGGGACGAAACGCCGAATAAGCCATCACAAAACCGAAAATCACCGCCATACCCAGAATCGTCGGCGGCAGCAGGAATCGATGATAAAAATCCAACATGGAAACCCAATGCGGTTTGGCCCAGAAATGCGGCGCGTAAGATCTCGCGCTCTCGATCAAGGGCAGAAAGAACAGGAGCGGAGTTAAGCCGAGGCACAGCGAAACCCAAACGGCCAGGTCGATTTTCTTCCGCGCGATCGAGCGCACAAGCTCTCCCAGTGAAAGTGGAAACAGAATCAGGACCGCATAATAATGGCTCGATACCGCTGCCGCCACGCTTGCAGCCAAACCCACCAGCGCCAGCGCACGTTGCCGGCCTTCGGTTGCCCACAGCCAGCAGAGCAGCGCAAAAGCTGAGAAGCCCAGCACAAGCGCATAGGCTCGCGCCTCGGTCGCAAAATGGAAGACCTCCGTAATCAGCGGAAACAGCATCGCCACAAAGCCATAAAGGAATGTGGTGCGCCTCCACACCAGCGCCAGCAGGCAGAGTCCCATGAACCAGACCCCGACCATTTCAGGCAGGCGAGTCGAAAGGCTCGTAACTCCGAAGAGTCCCCAAAAAAATCGCGTCACCACGTACGAAAGCGGCGGAGTCTGCTCCGCTCCGGTCAGGAGCGCTTTCCAGATGTCCGAGAAATGCGGAAGCCGGGCGATGTAAAAAGTGAAAAGTTCGTCGTTCCACATCACTTTCTGGGAGGCAATCAGGCAGAAACCCAAAAAGTAAAAAATGGAAAAAAACAAGATCAGAAGGAGCTTTCGCTTCGCAATCCTATCCGCCAGCGGTTCAACGACTCGCTCGAATATTTCTTGAATTTGATGATTCATAGCTGTTCAAGCCAAACCATAAGATCGAGATCGATTCTTGGCAAAACGACCTCTAGTGTCCGCGAAATCACTGGACAATCGGCGCGTCCGCAACGCCGGCATCTTGCCGGCAAATGCCGCCGGGACGGCGGCGCCGCCTTGTCCAATCCCTTACAGGACACTACACTAGCCTCGTAGCAGCTTTGCGGCGCGGGAGATTATTTTCGATTTTCTTCGGTTCGTTTTTTGGCGTGTCATGTATTTTCAATAACTTAGCTAGCTTCGTTTTAGCTTCGTTTTCGGTTCGTTTTGGCTGTTTTTTCCACAGCCCTCCTTTAGTTTCAACAGCTTCCTAGCTTCGTTTTTGAAAAAAAGAATTCTTTTTTTCTGCCTCATTTTCGTGTTTAGCAGCGCTGTCTGAAACCAAGTAACTATATATCAATCCATTGCCTCGATTTCCAGCCATCGCTTAGGAGTTTCAGGCCCGGCCCCGAAACTCCACATTACTAGCCTATCATGGAAATCGCCAATGTCAAGAAAAATCCACCCGCGGAGGCTAACTCGTGTAGTGTCCGCGAAATAACCGGACCATCGGCGCGTCCGTAACGCCGGCATCCTGCCGGCAAATGCCGCCGGGACGGCGGCGCTACCTTGTCCACTCAATTACAGGACACTACACCAGTTTTGCACAGATGAAGAGAAGTTGAAAATCGGGGAGCGGCCGTGCTTATGCCTGGAGAGCGTGGTAACGGCCCCGCCAAGCCCGCCACGTGATCCGCAGGAGTGCTCGAAAGTAATCCGGGCCAACTCTCAGCAGATCGAAAGAGGACTTGCCCATTTCCGAAGTGCGGTTGATCCACGAGGCCGGGACTTCGCGGATGTCGTAACCCATCAATAAGGGTTTCAGGCCCGTTTCAGCGTTGGCTGCAAAATGGTTCTCTTCAATGTCGAGAGTTTTTAGGATTTCAGCGCGGTAGAGCTTCAAGTTATTCGAAAGATCGCGAACGCTTTTGCCGAGCAGCAAATTCAGGATCCAATGGAAACAGCGGTTTGAGACAATCTTTGCGAATGGATAGCGTATCAAAACCGATTCTGAAGAAAACCGGCTGCCAATGGCCCCGTCGTGCCCTGCCGCCACAGCGTCGAACAGTCCTCTGAATTCTGCGACAATATCGATAAAGTCACAGTCGATCGACAGGATGTAGCGTCCCCGCGCCGCAGCATAGCCATCGCGCAGCGCCCGTCCAACGCCGCTCGGGGGCTTCCGCTTCACAAGCCTGACCCGGGGATCCCAGGCCGCGATCGCCGCCGTAACTTCCGCCGTTCGGTCCGTGCTGTTGTCGTCCACAATAACAATCTCCTGGATGTAATCTCCATACATGCCAAGGAGAGTCCTGACAAGCCTCCCGATGTTCGCATCTTCGTTATGGCAAGGCACAACCACCGAAACAGCTCCAAGCAGCACCGGATGGGTGGCCAGATTCATTTGGCAACTGACCTCTGGAAGAGCGCCCGGCTTGGCAGCCATAAAGGCCACCGTCTTGGAAAATTCCCTGGTAACCGGAGCCTGTTCCAGAATCAAACCGATCGCCTGCCCCGCCGCAGATTCCGCAGGGCGAATGACCTCGCAAGGAATGACTTCAATGTTGACGAACCCGCGTTGCGATGCAACGTCTGTCCATTGTTTGCGAGACAAAGGACTCTGGACGCCCCGGTTCCCGGGACCCAAGCGTCTCCGCAACGCAAACAGTGGATTCGAGGCATTGGGCGCGAAAAAAACGATTTGTCCTCCCGGCTTCAGCCAGCGATAAGCCGCCGCGAGGATCCTCGGACAAAGGTCTTCCGTCAAGATGTCCGTTCCTAAAATGTAATCAAAGCCGCCCGCAGGAAATTGGTTTGCGAAGTCGGTCACATGGATGCAGCGCGTGTTCGGCAGGTTTTTGGCTGAACACTCACGCGCCAGTTCCTCGTCGAAGACGGCGGCTGTGATGCTATTTTGATTATCCAGGACCGCAGCAAGGTGCTCCGTCCACAGGCCGCTGCCGGCGCCGATCTCCAGGACAGACCTTCCCGGAAGAACGGGAAGCGAACGCACCGCCAGGAAAGCGCGCCGCCGCAGGCGACGGCCAAGTCCCGTTCCAATTCTGAGCGCGTGGATCTCCCGGCGCCTTTCCGACTCCCGGAGCAGCCTTTCGGCGGCGCCACCCCCGTCCCCCAGTCCCGGGGCCAATACGGGGCTGTCGCAACCCTCTGTCGTGTATGAGATAACAGCCATGCGTCCCCCCCCCCTCAGGGAACAAA
>JAJYHU010000402.1 GCA_021784615.1 Acidobacteriota bacterium
GCAAAGGAAGTAACGGTCTCTTTGACCAGCGGCAGGATGTCGCTATACCAAGCGGCAGCGGGCACGGGCTTCCGGGTAAAAGCAGGCGATGTGACCGTGGCGCCATCGCAGGGCTATAAGACGCTCGGCGACGTTGCCATGGCAGACGGACTGTTGCTGGTGACGGCCAGGGATGGCGCGCTGCAAATCGAAAAGAACGGAACTACCAAAGAGGTGAGCGCGGGAAAAACGATCACCATCTCCACAACCGCCGACCGGGCCCCAACACCCGTGCCACCGGGAAATCGGCACTTGAAACGCATATTGCATATTAGCCCCGCGGCACTTCTATACCTCGGAATCGGCGCTGAAATCGCCGGCGGAGCTACTGCGATCATTCTGGCAACCCGCACTCCCAAGCAAGCCTCGGCGGTCGCCCCTTAAAAATCGCAGCGTACCACGCGGAAACGGTGCCAGACAGCTTTGCCAAGCTTTTGCGCAAGCTGGCTGGCGCGGCGCCCAAGGCCATGCGCGATCCAGGGCGAAAAGCGGGACGGTAGCGCATCAGATAGGTGGTCCAATGGTTGCGTGACGCAAACACATTGAAGACATCTGCATTAACTTGTTACAAACCCACGTGGGAAACCTGGCGTTGCCGGGTTTTTTCGTTTTGCGACGCGCGGTTGCTCGGGTACATGAAGTAAACCTGCACCGACAAAAACGTTTCCACGCGGATCTGAGAAAGTAGATGGAATACCGATGGATCAGATACTTTTCGGGTTCTCACCAGGAGTGGAGTGTCTATTTTTCAAAGGCCGCGGCGATCCTTTGCGGACTTTTCGGGGTGTTCGCCATTCTAGTCGAGGTTGTGCCTTTTGAACGGGTTATCCTGCCCGATGTTCCCCCGTCAGACGGCGTTTGTTTCCTCCTGGTGGCTGTGTGCCTTTGGTTGCAGTTTGTCGAACCAAGCACTGCCTTCCGCAAAAAGATCTATCGCCGGGCGACCCTGGCTATGGGCCTCGCAACTGTTTCGGTAGCGCTCTTTTTCTTCCTGCAGGCTCTTGCCATAACCGAAACAGCGGCTATGTTGGTTACTTCATCACGCCTCGCGCCTCAAGTGGTAATGCCTCACCTGGCCGCCCTCGACTTCATCCTGTTGGGATCAGCCTTCGCCCTTCCTGACACCGGCAAACATGATCAGGTCCTCTCCGTCCAGCTTCTTGCCGGCGGAAGTTTCGTATTCGGACTCCTGGGGATCCTCGCCTTTGCACTCGGCAACGGCGCCTTCAGTGGCGGTCTTCCCATTGAAGCCCTGCTTCTCATCATGCTTTCGTTAGGCGTCCTTTTCCTCCATCCTGACCGTGGCGTCGTCGCAGAACTCTTCACCGGGCTTTCCGGCGGAGTCATGGCGCGCCGCCTGCTGCCCATCGCCATTGTTATTCCGGTAGTCCTCGACTGGTGGAGATACGAAGCGGAGCGACTGGGGCTTCTGAGCTCTGAAACAGGCACCATGCTGATGGTGATGATGGCGATCATTCTGCTGCTTTATGAAGTGATCGTGACGGCGCAACTGCTGAACCGGGCCGACGAAGGCCGGCGGCGGACGGAAGAAGCGCTGGCCGAGGCCAACGAAAACCTGGAAGCCAAAGTGCTCGTGCGCTCAGGGGAGTTGAATAAGGCCAATGAGCGTCTGCGCATGGAACTTGCCGAGCGCAAGCGGGCTGAAGAAAAACTTCGCCAGAGCGAACGCCAGTTGCGGCTGATTGTCGATCAGATCCCTGCCGCCGTCTGGACAGCGGATCCAAACCTCTGCATTTTGTCCGCGTCTGGAGCCGGCTTGGGCGCCGCGAATCTGCGCCCCGAAGAACTGGTGGGCAAAACCGTGCCGGAGTTTCTGGGCACGGCGGACGAAAACTCCAAGCCGCTCGCCGCCCATCGTGCGGCTTTGCGCGGCAATCCCCAGTCTTACGAGATCGAGTTGGCTGGCCGCAGCTTCGCTACCCATCTTGAGCCGCTTCATGACGAGATCGGCAAGATATCCGGAATCATTGCGGTGGCGCTCGATATCACGGAGGAAAAAAGAGCGCAGGACTCCGTCGCAAAGCTCGCGGCGATCGTCGAGTCTTCCCAGGACGCCATCATGGGAACTTCCCTCGACGGAATTTTCACAAGCTGGAACCAGGGCGCTGAGCAGATGTACGGATACAAGGAAGAAGAAGTCCTGGGCCGGCCTGTCTCAATAACCGTCCTTCCCAACCGCATGAAAGAAGTCACCCAGACGTTCGAAAAGGTCAGGCGAGGCGAACGGGTCCCTCCTTTTGAAACCGTCCGGGTCCGCAAAGACGGGCGTTTGATCGATGTGTCCCTGGCCGTTTCACCGGTCAAAAGTCCCTCGGGGAAAATCGTGGGCGTCTCTTCCATCGCCCATGATATCGGCGATTTGAAGCGAGTTGAGAGAGAACTGAGAAAGCTTTCCGGGCGGCTGCTGAAAATGCAGGACGAAGAACGGCGCTATATCGCGCGCGAACTTCACGACGGCGCCATCCAGGGATTGGCCGCCAGCGTCATCAACCTCTCGATGATCAAAGAATCCACCGAGCTTTCCCCGGAATCCGCCAAAGCGCTGGAGGAAGCCTTAAAGCTGACGGGAAACGCCGTCCGTGAAATCCGGACGTTCTCCTATCTGCTGCACCCGCCGTTGCTCGACGTGACGGGCCTGGCCTCCGCGCTGCGCTGGTACGTTGAAGGTTACAGCCGGAGAGCCGGAATCAAAGTCGACCTTGACTTGCAAGAAAGCGAGAACCCGATCGGCAAGGAAGTCGAACTCGCCCTTTTCCGAATCGTCCAGGAGTCGCTTGCCAACATTCACCGCCATTCGGGCGGGCGTGAGGCGATGATCCGCCTGCAGCGGACGGAGGAAGGCTTGACTCTCATTGTTTCGGATAACGGGCATGGGATGGACGCCCAAACCCTCGAAAAGTTGCGAAGTGAAGGAGCTCCGTTGGGTGTTGGCGTTGCCGGCATGAAAGAGAGGCTTCGGCAGCTCGGAGGACAATTGGAAATCTCCTCCAGCAGATCGGGCACGGTTGTGTCCGCCACTGTGCCGCTTTTAAGGAAAGAAAATGAGACCCTTGCGCATCTTGATCGCCGATGACCATGAAGTGGTCCGTCAAGGCGTGCGAACCATTCTGGAGTCGCAAACCGGATGGAGCGTCGTTGCGGAATGTGAAAACGGCTTGGAGGCCGTCGGGCGAGCGGAGGAAACCGCTCCGGACATCGCCTTGATGGACATCAGCATGCCGCTCTTGAACGGCCTGGAAGCAACCAAACAAATCCTGAAAAACCGTTCTGAAACCCAGGTGCTGATCCTCAGCATGCACGAAAGCAGCGAGTTGGTGCAGGATGTCCTGGCGGCAGGGGCGCGGGGTTATATTCTTAAGACGGATGCCAGGCGCGATCTTGTGAACGCTGTCATCTCCCTGAGCGAGGGCCGGCCTTTCTTCACGTCCAAGGTGGCGGAGATGGTTCTCGAAGGCTATCGCCATCGTGGCGCATCCGACAGTCTTAACGAAGCCACTCTCGGGAACCGCCTGACCGCGCGCGAAAGGCAAATCCTGCAATTACTTGCGGAAGGCAAAAGCAGCAAGGAGATGGCCTCCGCGCTAAACATCAGCGTCAAAACCGCAGAAACCCACCGCGCCAACATCATGCGCAAGCTGGACCTTCACTCCCTTGCAGATGTCGTACGGTATGCGATCCGCAACAAAATCATCGAAGCTTGACCCTCCTGCGCCCCCCGGAATCCTCTTCCAAATTACTTCTTAGTTAACAACTCAAGAACTATAGTTCTAGGGCTATCCCCCAGATAACTAAGGATTTTCCTGTTTTTAATTACGGTGGATTTGTCTGAAAATTCGGCAATCGACCCGATTTCCTTCCCTCCTTTAAAACTGTAGACTCCCAGCATTGCAAATGAATTCGCGGCTAAACCTGGGAGGGTATTAGCAAGCGATTTGGAGGAGGGGGGAAATGGCAAGACACAAGAATGATGCAGGACAGGCACTGATTCTATTCGCCTTCACAATGGTTGTCCTGATGGGCTTCGCGGGAATGGGAATCGACATGGGATATCTCCGCTACATGCGGCGGACCATGCAGGCAGCCACCGACAGCGCCGCAGTGGCCGGAGCCGCCGAACTGAATTATGGCGATGTCACCGCCGCGGCGCGCGCTGACGCCGCAACCGACGGCTTTACGAACGGCAGCCGGGGAACTTCCGTTACGGTGAACAATCCGCCGCTCAGCGGACCCCATCAAGGAAATCCCAGCTATGTGGAAGTCATCGTCGCGCAAGAACAGCCGACGTTTTTCATGAAGGTGCTGGGCATTGATTCCCACATGGTCAGCACACGGGCGGTGGCTTACTCGGGAACTTCCGGGGCCTGCATCTATTCCATTGACCCGTCAGCATCAAGCGCCTTTTCCGTAAGCGGAAGCGCCGATCTCAATGCCCAGTGCGGCATTCTGGACAACTCCAACAATTCCACCGCAGCCCTGGTGACGAACGGCGGGGGATGCGTGTCGGCCAAGTACATCGGAGTTGTCGGGCAATTTAAGAACAACTCTTCTTGCGCGCCCTCGCCTAATCCTGAAAGCGGGATCGCGCCGTTTAGCGATCCTTTGGCCTACCTGCAACCACCCAATGTCGGCGCCTGCGACTACAATACGGTCTCCATTAGCGGCGGCACGCAAACCCTCTATCCCGGCGTCTATTGCGGCGGCATCAACATCAGCGGCGGCTCAACCGATATCACCTTCAGCCCCGGGACTTACATTATCAACGGCGGCGGCCTGAGCGTCAGCGGCGGCGCCAACGTCAACGGCAACGGAGTCTTTTTCTACCTGACCGGCACCTCGACTTCCTTCAAAGGCGTTTCGATCACGGGCGGGAGCGCCAGTTCGCTGATCGCTCCGCCTTCGGGAACCTATCGCGGAATTCTGTTCTTTCAAGACAGAGCCATCACGGGTGGTTCCTCCGGCGCTAACAGCAATATCGCCGGCGGCAGCGGGATGACGATCCAGGGAACGCTCTACTTTCCGACAACGACTCTCAGCTATTCCGGAACCAGCACCAATGCAGCCTATACGATCCTTGTGGCCGACGTTGTAAAAATCACC
This sequence comes from Acidobacteriota bacterium, assembly GCA_021784615.1. Classification (GTDB taxonomy): domain Bacteria; phylum Acidobacteriota; class Terriglobia; order UBA7540; family UBA7540; genus JAMCXS01. The sequence goes on from JAJYHU010000402.1 coordinate 5,158, forward strand.
AACAACACGTATTTTCCTGATACTTACTCGACCGATCCTAACGGTTTTTCACCAATCCACGGCGCCGTACTGGTGGAATGAATTAGGGAGTAAAAAATGGAGGGGGAAATAATGAAGAATCCAACGACAATCAAATCCCGGTTTTGCACGATGGCCGGCAAAGTTTTGGAAACTCTAAAGTCTGATTCAGCTCAAGCTCTTGTGGAATTAGCCTTCGTTCTGCCCGTAGCTTCGTTTCTTTTGGTGGGAACCATCGAAATCGGCCGCCTAGCCAACACCAGCATTGTGCTCAACGATGCCGCCCGGGCTGGCGTGCAGTATGGAGCCCAAAACCGCGTGACGGCCTCCGACAATAACGGCATGAGCCAAGCCGCCGAGCAGGATGCAACAAACATCAGCGCCCTGACCGTCACCCCCAGCCACTTCTGCGCCTGCTCCGACGGGACAAGTTCAACCTGCGAGCCGACGGATTGCCAAAACAGCCGCATCCTGGAATATGTCAAGGTCGACACTCAAACGCAGTTGAACACCCTTTTGCCATACCCTGGCCTTCCGCGGTCATTCACGGTCAAAGGGCAGGAAATCATGAGGGTGAGCCAGTAAAAAGCTTTCAAACACGCCCGAGGCTAGGGGGAGAAAGGCCGCGAGCGCGATTTCAGAATCGACGCAAAGAATTAACTCAAGGAGGGGGAATCCCATGATGAAGAATAGAATGAGAAAAGTTCGGGCCTCACGCAAGAATGACCAAGGCGCTTCCTTGCTGGAATTCGGTTTAGTCGTGCTGGTTTTCTACACGTTCGTGTTCGGGGTCATGGATTTCGGGCGGGCGCTTTACAACTATCACTTTGTAAGCCATGCGGCACGGGAAGCCACGCGGTATGCGATTGTCCACGGGGCCGCAAGCCCTGCCCCAGCCACCGCCGCCGACATTGCGGCGTTCATCCAAGGCATAACGCCCAGTAGTATCGATCCTCACGCGATCACGGTTTCGACAACCTGGAGCCCCAACAATGAACCCGGCAGCGACGTGCGGATTCAAGTGCAAGACAATTTCCATTTCATCATGCCGATGTTGCTGACGACCCAGATGACTATGACAAGCGCTTCGCAAATGGTTATTTCTCAGTAAGCAGTTAATAGTTTAACTCTTTAACCAAAACCGGCTTCTATGGTACAAGAACTCTCGGGAGAACGTGGATGGGCGCCTGGTGGTCTACTGGAAGCTTCAATAACACCCGTTACGCAGGAAATCTTCCTTCCGGCGCGGTGCTTGGGGCAAAGCCCAATGAATACGGCCAGGTCCACTCACGTTCCTTCTCAGGGATCTGATTTCGGTTTTCCCTGCGAGGGGCAATTTGAACATCTTGATGGAAGCTGACCTAAGTTCGAAACAACAGCAACGGTCCATACGAGTCCTCGTGGTTGATGACTCGCCTCTGGCGAGGGATGGGATCCGGTTGCTGCTCGATCGCCGGCAGGAAATAGAGATTGCGGGCTTTGCAGGAGACGGCGAAGAAGCTCTCGCCCAAGCTAAAGCCTTGTCCCCCGATCTCATCCTGATGGACATCGAAATGCCCAAGCTCGATGGCTTGAAGGCAACCCGGATGGTTCGCAGCTTGTTTCCTGAAATCCGGGTCATCATCGTCACCGTCAACCATGGCGGGGAAGTCTATCAGAATTGCATAACCAGTGGAGCAGACGGCCTGGTTGTAAAAGACCGTCTTTATGAAGACCTTCTTAGTGAGATTCAGCGGGTTTTCCCCTCCGGCCCGCCGTAGCTCAACTGCCGCCGCCGTGGAAGGCCGGCGGAATCATCTTTCACCCTCCGTGGCCAATATCGAAATCACCAATGAACGTCTGCTGAATCAGCCGCCCCCCGGATGAAGCGGCGGCTCTTCGGCAACCACGTTCGTAAGCTAGAACGAAAATTTAACTTTACGTTCATACTTCAGTAACCTGGCATAAGTATGCTATAAACGGAATTATGAATGATCCGCTGGCGCGCGGCTCGGCAGGCAGATCAATCGACAGGCAGGCTACGAAAAGGTGCAGCCTGCTCTTCCTTCGGTTTCCAATCTTCGCGCACCCGCGGCTGATGAATCTCCAGAAAAACAACGCGAGGCGCCAACGGGTCGCAGGACCAAAAGGATGGGGATGAATAAGAGCGCGATTCCATGCGCAGAATGGGGGATGAAGAGTGGCCTGAGGTTTTGACCTTGCAATCTGCCTATGCCGATCAAGCATAGGTTGTGGCGCCCCTGGCCGCCCGAAACGATGCGAAATAAAGAGTTGAGCCGAGGTTCCACCGGTGTTCTTGAAGATACCTCTGATGTCGAGGTTGTTTTCACGCGCACCGATTCGATTGCCGATGTCATCGAGGCGCTTGTGGGAGCGGCAACAAGCTCCATCGACGCGGCCCTTTATGGCTTCAGCAGCCAGCGACTGGCCAGCGCTCTCGAAGAAGCACAGTCCAGGAGGCTTCGCCTCCGGCTGATCATCGACGGCAACAAGTACCGGGAAACTCCTGGCTGCCAGCGCCTGCTGGCGGACCGAAACCTTTCCTTCCGGCTGGCCTTTGGCCGCGACGGAGCAGGAAGCAAGATGCATCACAAGTTCGCGCTCCTAGACAGAAAGCTGGTTCTTACCGGCAGCTATAACTGGACGGCCGCCTCGGAAGGCAGAAACTACGAAAATTTGCTGGTTCTTCGAAACCCTGACCTGGTCGAGGCGTACCGCGCGGAATTCGCGGCGCTTTGGGAAAAATCGGCAAAGGTTCCCAATGAGGAATCCTAAGGACAGTCCATGCCGCACGTAAACCGCCAGAAGCCACAAGCCAGACAACCCCGCTCAAAATCGGTAAAGAATTCCGAAGACTACGAGCTTTATATCATGCGGCATGGTAAAGCGGCCCCCAGGGGCCCGGCCTATTCGGACGATGCCAAGCGGCCTCTTACTCCGCAAGGGATCAAGGACCTGCAAGAAGTCTCCAGAGGCTTGATCCGCTTGGGAGTTGAGGTGGATTGGATTGTTTCAAGCCCTCTGGTGCGCGCCCGTGAAACCGCACAAATCGTCGCAGAGTCGTTCACGCCTCGGGCGCCCGTTGAAATCACCGAAGCCTTGAATCCCGGAGCAGCCGCGGAAGCACTGCTCGCCTTTCTGGCCAAGCACTCAGCCCGCAAATCGACGCTGCTGATCGGACATGAGCCCGATCTTAGCAAGTTGGCCTGCCAGCTGATCGGCGCGAATCCTGACGCCGGCCTTGCCTTGAAAAAAAGTGGCTGTTGCTTGATCACCTTCCCGGACCTTCCCCAACTCTTTCAGGGACATCTCCTGTGGTGGCTGACGCCGCGCGTGCTCCGCAGAATGGCGTAACCAAAGCCAACTCCCGCTAAGCTATTGTTAAACTTTGGAGAAGTTTTAAGAGATCCCAGTCCTGCGGTTCATCACAAGTGCGTGCCGCGGTCGATGCTGCCAGAGCTGGATGCCGAGGATAACATCTATCCATTCTGGACTTTACGACGCCCGACGAATCCACCCGGCATGAAAGTCCGTCCCGGCAAAAGGCAGGGTCAAGCTTGGGAATCGACCAAGATACGATGTGCCAAGGCATTTCCACGGCGGGGGCGAGTTTGACATCACCTACCATGGAGATTATGATTAAGGGTTTCAAGTTACTTCAAATATGCGGTTGAGGGGGTTGTGATGGCAGTGAAAGTGGGTATCAACGGGTTTGGCCGGATTGGCCGCAACATTTTGCGTTCTGCGTTGAACGACTCCAATCTGGACGTCGTTGCGGTGAACGATATCACGGATCCAAAGACGTTGGCGCATTTGCTCAAGTATGACTCCGTGCTCGGAAACCTGAGTGTTGAGGTGACCCACGGCGAAGACCACATCAAAGTGGGCGGGAAGACGATCAAGGTGTTCAAGATAAAGGACCCGGCCGAAATCGACTGGTCCTCTCTGGGAATTCAGGTTGTGGTGGAATCCACTGGCCTGTTTACCAAGGCCGAGGACGCGCGCAAGCACCTGCGAGGCACGGTCAAGAAGGTTATCATCAGCGCTCCGGCAAAGAATGAAGACATCACGATTGTTCTGGGCGTAAACGAAAAGAATTACGATCCCGCAAAGCATCACGTCATCTCGAATGCTTCCTGCACGACCAACTGCCTGGCCCCGGCTGCGAAGGTGTTGGACGAAAACTTTGGCATCAAGAAGGGCGCCATGACCACCGTCCACTCCTACACCAACGACCAGCGCATTCTTGATCTGCCGCACAAAGACCTGCGCCGCGCCCGCGCGGCCGCGCTCTCCATCATCCCCACCACTACCGGAGCCGCCAAGGCCGTGGGATTGGTGCTGCCGCAGCTCAAAGGCAAGCTTGACGGCTATGCCATGCGCGTGCCCACGCCCAACGTTTCGCTGGTCGATCTGGTCGCCGTGGTCGAAAAGCCAACCACCACCGAAGAACTCAACGCGGCCTTCAAAAAGGCTGCCGAAGGGCCGCTGAAGGGAATTCTTCAGTTCTCGGAGGACGACTTGGTTTCCATCGACTTCCGCGGCAACTCCAATTCGTCCATTATTGATGCCGGCTTCTGCAAGGTGATCGACGGCGACCTCGTGAAGGTTACCGCATGGTACGACAATGAGTGGGGATACTCCTGCCGCGTCAGGGACCTCATCAATTACGTCGCCAAGACCCTGTAAACCTGCCTGCAAGCATCATCCGGCGGACGATGGACTAGACCGTCGTCCGCCAAACCATACGAAGGGAATCCAAGTACTATGGCAAAAGTTTCGATTCGCGATGTTAGCCTGAAAGGTAAACTCGTCTTCATGCGGGTTGATTTCAACGTGCCTTTGAATGACTCGGGCGAAATCACCGACGACACGCGGATTAAAGCGAGCCTGCCGACCATCCAGTATGCGCTCGACCACGGGGCGAAATTGATCCTGGCGTCGCACCTGGGAAGGCCCAAAGGAAAGCCCAATCCCCAAATGAGCTTGCAGCCCGTTGCCGAACGCCTGGCGATATTGCTGAACAAGCCGGTCAGCTTTGCAGCGGACTGCGTAGGCCTTCAGGCGGGAAAGAATGTGGCGGAACTGAAGGAAGGCGGCATGGTGCTGCTTGAGAACCTGCGCTTCCACAAAGAAGAGGAAGCCAACGATCCGGAATTTGCCAGGCAGTTGGCTGGCGGGGCTGAAGTCTACGT
>JAJYHU010000192.1 GCA_021784615.1 Acidobacteriota bacterium
CCGCCGCCAAGCTCGGGCGGAGTGGCGCTCGTCGAGATGCTGAACATCCTCGATCCGCTCGATCTCGGCACGCCCGACTCTTACCACTCCATGCACCTGATCGCGGAAGCCATGCGGCGCGCATACGCCGACCGGGCCGCCTACCTGGGCGACACGGATTTTGTCCCGGTGCCCGTCAAAGGGCTGACCAGCCCCGCGTACGCGGCCAAGCTCCGCCAGGAGATTCTGGAGTCGAAGCCTAATGCGCCCGTAGCGGCCGGCCGGCCCCAGGCGTTTGAGAGCACCGAGACCACCCACTTTTCCGTGGTGGATGCGGCGGGTGATGCGGTCTCGAACACCTATACGCTGAACAACGGCTACGGCAGCGGCGTGACGGTCGAGGGCGCGGGCTTTCTACTGAACGACGAGATGGACGATTTTACCTCCAAGCCCGGCACTCCCAACATGTACGGCCTGATCCAGAGCGAAGCGAACGCCATCGGGCCGCGCAAACGCCCGGTGTCATCCATGACGCCGGTGATTGTGCTCAAAGGTGGCAATGTGCGGCTGGTGCTCGGCTCGCCGGGCGGAGCGACCATCATCAACACGGTTTTGCAGGTGATGCTGAACGTGCTGGTCTATAAGATGGACGTTCTTCAGGCGGTCAGTTCGCCGCGCTTCCACGACCAGTGGCGGCCCGACCAACTGCGGATCGAGAGGCGCGGATTTTCCGCCGACACGATCGAAAAGCTGAAGGCGGCCGGATACAAAGTGGTTTCGGGTGATAGCATGGGGGAGTGTGAAGCGGTTGAGGTGGACCCCGCGACCGGCTGGCGCTTTGGCGCGGCGGACCCGCGCGGGGCTGGAAAGGCAGTGGGATACTGATGGACTTTGCTCTTTCAACTCATCTTTTTGTGAACGAACGGTTGTCCTCGCACATTTTGGACGGGATTCTGGGAGCGGGTTTCCGGAAAATCGAAATCTTTGCGGCGCGCCAGCACCTGGACTATTTCGATCCAAACCACGTGACCGATGTCGCCCAATGGTTCAAAGACCATGACGCGGAGCTTTTGTCTCTGCATGCGCCGCTCTATGCGGACCGCGAATGGGGACGCGCGGGCGGCCTGGCCGTTTCCGTGGCCTACCTCGAACGCCGCAAGCGCATCGATTCCATGGAAGAGATCAAGCGCGCCATCGCCGTGGCGGAAAAGCTGCCCTTCCGCTACCTGATCCTGCACCTGGGACTGGCCGGGGAAGAGTTCGATATCGACAAATTCGACGCTGCCTTCACCTCGCTCGAGCATCTGAACATTTTTGCCAAAGAGCGCGGAGTGAGCATCCTGCTGGAAAACATTCCCAGTGAGTTGACCGCTCCCGAGCGCCTTTTGTCGTTTATCCACTACACCCATATGGGCCTGAAAATCTGCTTTGATACCGGACACGCCCACATGACCTGCGGTGTTCAGCAGGCGTTTGATGTCCTGAAGGACCACATCGCTTCAACTCACTTGCACGACAACCGGGGCGAAAAAGACGAGCACTTGATGCCCTTTGAGGGCGGCATCGACTGGGAACAAACCATCCGCGGCTTTCGCTCCGTGGACGGCCAGTTCCCATTGCTTTTTGAGTTGCGCGACTACGGGCCGGAGATGACCAACTTCACCCGCCTCGGCGAAACAATCCGAAAGACGGAGGCGATACGGTAAGCATGGACCCGAATTCGCCGCCGAAAGTCGAAATCCGCAACGTGCACCAGCATGTGGATCAGGAAGTGGTGATCGAGGGCTGGCTCTATAACCTTCGCGAAAGCGGCAAAATCCTTTTTCCCATTTTCCGGGACGGCACGGGGCTGATTCAGGGCGTGGTGGTCAAAAGCGCCGTTGCGCCGGAGGTTTTTGCCAACGGGCGCGAATTGACGCAGGAATCTTCCCTGCGCGTGACAGGCAAGGTGCGCGCCGAACCCCGCGCTCCGGGCGGCTTTGAGCTGGGCGTTACCGCGCTTGAAGTGGTCCAGTTGGTGCCCGCCGATCACGCTTATCCCATCACGCCCAAAGACCACGGCGTTGAGTTCCTGATGGACCATCGGCACCTGTGGCTGCGCTCAACGCGGCAGCGGGCCATCCTGGGAGTGCGGCATGAGATCATCAAAGCCTGCCGGGACTTTTTTGATGACCGCGGCTTTACGCTGGTCGATACGCCCATCCTGACGCCCAGCGCCTGCGAAGGCACCACCACGCTGTTTGAGGTGGATTACTTTGACGAGAAGGCTTACCTGACGCAGTCCGGGCAACTCTATAACGAAGCCGCCGCCATGGCGGTGGGCAAGACTTATTGCTTTGGCCCCACCTTCCGCGCAGAGAAATCCAAAACCCGGCGGCACTTGACGGAATTCTGGATGATTGAGCCGGAAGTTGCCTACGCCGGGCTCGACGACATCATGCCGCTGGCGGAAGAGTTGGTGGCTTTTGTGGTGCGCCGCGTCTTGGACCATCGCCGCGCGGAGATTGAAACTCTGGGCCGCGACATCGCCAAGCTTGAAGCCTGCACGGCGCCATTTCCGCGGCTCACTTACGACGAGGCGGTCGAGATTCTCATAGAAAAAGGAAGCGAGATCACCTGGGGCGGCGACTTTGGCGGGACGGATGAGACGCTGCTCTCGGAAAAGTTCGACCGGCCGGTGATCGTCCACCGCTATCCGAGCCAGGTGAAGGCCTTTTATATGGCTCCCGATACGGCGCGGCCGGAGGTGGCGCTGTGCGTGGATGTGCTGGCGCCCGAAGGCTACGGAGAAATTATCGGCGGCGGCGAACGCCTGGCGGATTACGATTTGCTGCTCAGCCGTATTGAAGAAGCCAAGCTGCCGCGCGAGGCCTTTGAGTGGTATCTCGACCTGCGGCGCTACGGAACCGTTCCGCACGCGGGCTTTGGCATGGGTATCGAACGCGTGGTGGCCTGGATTTGCGGCCTTGAACACGTCCGGGAAACCATTCCCTTCCCGCGAATGCTCAACCGGCTGACGCCGTGAGATTGTTTCGACGTCTCAGGCCCGGAGGGCCGAAAGATTTTAGCCCACGGCGTGCGCTGTGGGATTCAATTGGCGTTACAATCCCCATCAGCTCCGGAGGTGCGAGAGACGCAGCACCGGTTTTGTGCAATGGGCTTTTGGCATCAACAAAATATCAGGGTTAAATTAATTTCGATTCAATCATGGCGAACGGGCGAGGCATGGCGGTATTCTTGCGCTTTGAATGGCACACATCGACAAATCGTGGCATGCGCTACCCACAGGCAACCTTATGGACCTCCGCTGACTTACAGACCTGTCTTGTGTTACATTACCCGTGGACCCACTCGGCAGATTTTGTGCCATGTTTCGTGGCATTTGAAGAAAACGTAAGACTCTATGCTGACATGGCTACGATGTCGGTGTCGGCCACTTGTGACGCATGTCTCCGCGTAGGAGTGCCGGTGGGTCCATTTCCTGTTTGAAGCATGTCTAAGCTCAGTAGCCTCAAATCAGCGACGTCGCTGAGTAACCTAGCTCGGTTATTGAGATTCAAGCCTTCCGCAGTATCCTACATCTTGTACAAGCAACCGACGGCGGCCAAGTACAAGATCTTTGAAATCCCGAAGCGAAATGGTGGCACGCGCACGATCACGGCGCCCGTTGGTGCCTTGAAGCTCCTTCAGGCGAACCTCTCTACCCTCCTTCAGGATTGCCTCGATGAAGTCAACGCCGCAAAGAATAGAAAAGACAGGATTGCGCACGGATTCAAGCGCAATCGATCTATCATCAGCAATGCCAGGCAGCACCGCAACCGACGCTACGTTTTCAATGTCGATTTGGAAGATTTTTTCCCTTCAATTAATTTTGGTCGCGTACGAGGATATTTCATCCGGGACAAGAGCTTCTCCCTGACCGAAGACGTCTCAACAGTGATAGCGCAGATAGCATGCCATGAGAACGCTCTGCCACAAGGAAGCCCTTGCTCGCCGGTGATTTCTAACCTGATCGCGCATGTGCTAGATATTCACCTTGTGCGCCTGGCGTCATCCGTTGGATGCACCTACTCGCGGTACGCGGACGACCTCACTTTTTCGACGAACAAGAAGGCCTTCCCCAAGGAAATATCAATCCCTTCCGCCGAACCACACTCCTGGGTGCCCGGTGCGGGGCTGCAACGAGTGGTAGCGCATTCCGGCTTTCAGATAAACCCCTCCAAGACGCGCATGCGGTATCGGGCTTCTCGCCAAGAGGTCACGGGACTGGTTGTAAACAGGAGGATCAATGTTCGCCAGGAGTACAGGCACATAGTCCGTGCAATGACCCACCGCCTTCTGAGTACGGGAGCCTTCGAGGTTTATGCTACCGTTCAAAACGCGGGACAAACAACTATGGAAAAACGACCGGGTACGCTGAACCAGTTGCACGGAATGTTAGGTTTCATCGACAACATTGATCTCAAACACAGAGAGGACGCGGGAGAACGGCGAGGGTCGGCGGACCTCTCAAGTAGCGAGTTGATGTACCGAAGGTTCTTGATCTACGAGACCTTTTACGCAGCGAAGGTTCCCACCATTGTGTGCGAGGGCGAGACCGACAATGTTTACCTCACCCACGCAATTCGAAGCCTGTCCGTGGACTTTCCGGAATTGGCAGAGATCATGGACGGAGGCAAGATACGGCTCAGGGTAAGACTCTACAAGTACCGCAGGTCGAGCACGGCTCGCATAACCGGGCTTCGTGACGGGGGAACCGGTTGCCTAAGCACATTCATTTCGACCTACAAGCAAGAAACAGGTAGGTTCACGGCTCCTGGAGGGGGAAAACCGGTCATCATCCTATACGACAATGACTTCGGGGCGAATAACATCAGGAGCGTAGTTAAGGAAACCTCGGGCAAGATTGTGAGCCGGACAGAACCGTTTGTCCACGTAACTCGGAACCTTTATGCGGTGCCCACGCCGCTCCTAGATGGAGCTAAAGAATCGAAGATCGAGGACTTCTTTGAGGAGGCTCTAAGGGCCACCCTTGTCGACGGCAAGCTTTTCAACGACAAGAACGACTTCGACTCAGCAAAACACTATGGGAAGAAGGCCTTTGCTTACCGTGTAGTTCGGCCGGGGGCCGACTCAATTAACTTCGAAGGCTTCCGCTCCCTCCTAATGAATCTGGTGTCAGTCATTAGGGCGCACGCCGAGGCCGTTCCCTGACTGCCACTGGCGTCGGGGTCAGATCTTGGCGGGTGACTTCGGGCAGTGTGTCCCTGACGGTGGGCTTTTGCCGTTGAAGAACCCACGAGGCTGGGCAACGCTGTGGCACCTACCATTTCTGACTCAAGGCTGCAATACTCTTTCTATGAAGATTCGCATTCTTGGAGTGCCGCTCGACTTGGGCCAGGAGCATCGTGGCGTGGATATGGGGCCGTCGGCGGTGCGCGCTGCCGGCTTGAACTCGGCGCTCAAGGCGCTGGGGCATCAGGTGGAGGATGCCGGGAACATCCACGTGCGGATTGCGGAAGAGCAGCACTTTGGCGACCGCCGCACGAAGTATCTGAATGAGATTGCCGAGACGTGCCGCGAGGTTGCCGAGCGTGTCTATCAGACGGTTGAAGCCGGGTTGTTTCCGCTCTCGCTTGGCGGCGACCACTCGATTGCCGTGGGCACGCAGGCGGGCGTCTCCAAGTTCTATCACGAGCGGAAGCAGGCGATCGGCTGCATCTGGATTGACGCTCACGGGGACATGAACACGCCGGAAACCAGTCCCAGCGGCAACGTCCATGGCATGCCGTTTGCCGCCTCGCTCGGCATGGGACCGGACGCGCTGTCGAAGATTTTCGGGTATGCTCCCAAATTGCAGCCCAAGAATTGCGCGCTGATCGGACTGCGCGATCTCGACGGCCGCGAGCGCCGCCTGATGAAAGATTCCGGAGTGCAGGTTTTTACCATGCGCGACATTGATGAATACGGCATGCGCGTGGTGATGGAAAAGGGCATTGCGCTGGCTGGCGAAGGCACCGCGGGGTTTGTGGTTTCCTTCGACATCGACGTAGTCGATCCCGACGAAGCGCCGGGCGTGGGAACGCCGGTGCGGGGCGGCATCACGTTCCGCGAGGCGCATCTGGCCATGGAAATGATCGCCGACAGCAAAAAGATGCTGGGGCTCGAAATCGTGGAAGTGAATCCCATCCTCGACGTCCTCAACAAGACCGCCATCCTGGCGGTGGGACTCGCAGCTTCAGCAATGGGGAAGAAAATCCTGTGAGAAAGAAAATACGCGTAGGAGTTCTGTTTGGCGGGCGCTCGGGCGAGCATGATGTTTCTTTGGCGTCGGCGGCCTCGGTGATCAAGGCGCTCGACCGTTCCAAGTACGAAGTGGTCTCGATCGGCATCAGCCGCGAGGGCCACTGGTATGCCGCAGCGCACTCGGTCAAGTCTCCCGCGGAAGTCTTCAAGAAAGCTAATCGGGTGATTCCCTCGGCTGATCCCTCCGAGCCCGGCCTGGCGCCGCTTGGGTCGGCGCGCGGGCGGGGCAAGATCAGCGTGGATATCGTTTTCCCCGTCCTGCACGGAACATTTGGCGAAGACGGCACGGTGCAGGGCCTGCTCGAACTCGCTACCACTCCTTACGTGGGCGCGGGAGTGCTGGGCTCCGCCGTGGGGATGGACAAGAACGTGATGAAGCGCCTGTTCCGCGACGCCGGGCTGCCGGTGGTGGAATGGGTGGTGCTGCTGCGGGATGAATGGGAGCGGGAAAGCGCGCGGGTGCGCAAGCTGATCGAAAAAGAGATTGGCTATCCGCTGTTTGTGAAGCCCGCGAACCTGGGTTCATCGGTCGGAATCAGCAAAGTCCACAACCGCCTGGAACTTGCGCCGGCGCTGGCTCTCGCCGCAAGTTACGACCGGAAGATTATTGTTGAAAAAGCTCTTGAAGCGCGTGAAATCGAATGCGCGGTGCTGGGGAACGACCGGCCGGAAGCCTCGGCGCCGGGCGAAGTGGTTCCGGTCAACGAGTTTTACGATTATGAAGCGAAGTACGTGAAGGAAGGCTCCGAGCTGATCATTCCCGCCAAGCTGACCGCCAAGCAGACGCGCACGGTGAGGGAAGTCGCTGTCCGCGCCTTTTGCTCGACAGACTGCGCAGGCCTGGCCCGCGTGGATTTCCTTCTCGACCGCCCCAGCGGCAAACTTTTTCTGAACGAGATCAACACCCTGCCCGGCTTTACGCCCATCAGCATGTATCCCAAGCTGTGGGAGGCGAGCGGCCTCGCCTATCCGCGGCTGCTCGACCGCCTGATCGCGCTCGGCCTTGAACGCCACCGCGAAAAGAAGCTGACCCGCTATAGCTACAAGGCGTAGCGCCGGGCTTTAGCCCGGCACAGCCTGCCAGGGTGCCGACCTGAAGGTCGGCGCTACGCCAAAGTGGCGTGCCACCGCGGGTCCGGGCCTCTTGACAGGATATCCTTCTCGTGCTCTACTTTAACTATCTGGTTAGTTAAATATGAGAGCCTCTGCCGCCCAGAAGGTTCGGCCCCGAAAGCGCCCCGCGCGCACGGCGGGATCCCGCGCCGCCATCCTGCGCGCCGCCGGGCACATTTTTGCCGAGAAGGGGCTGGAAGGCGCGCGCACGGAAGCGATTGCGGGGGCCGCGGGCGTCAACAAAGCGCTGCTCTACTACTATTTCAAGAGCAAAGATGAACTCTACCTGGCCATCCTGGAAGGCCACATGAAAGAGTTCTTTGAGCGGGCCTCGCGCGTTTTTTCCAGCACCACGGAACCGGCGGGCTCGGCGCTGTTGCAATACGTCAGCATGCACTTCGACTTTATGAGCGAGCGGCCGGACTACCCGCGCCTGATCCAGCGATTCATGATGGCGCGCGGCCGGCGATTCGAGCGCCTGGCGCGGAAATATTTCCTGCCCGTCAGCATCAAATTTCAAGGCCTGATTGAGCGCGGCATCCAGAGCGGCGAGCTTCATGCCTCCGACAGCGCCCACACGGCCATGTCGCTGGTGGCTCTGACGGTCTTTTACTTTGCCGCGGCTCCCACGCTGAGGGTGCTCGGCCATACCGACCCGTACGGCAAAGTTGAACTTGCCCGAAGAAAAAAGGAAGTTCTGGAGTTTATCCGCCGCGCGCTTTTCATAAACCCTGAGGCGTATTTGAAATGATTCGCAAACTCTTCGTGATTATTTTGGCTCTGGTGGCGGCGGCAAGCGTCGCGGTCTATTTCTTTACCCGGCCCGCCGCCGGCGGCATGGTGCTGACCGGCATTGTGGACGCTGACGAGGTGGTGGCGAGCTCGCAAGTCTCCGGCCTGCTCAGCAAGCTGCTGGTCCATGAAGGCGACAGCGTGAAAGAGGGACAACTGCTGGCCGTGATCCAGCCCGAGGAACTCCGCGCCACCCAGCAATACTATCTTCACACCGCGCAGAGCACGGCGGAACAAGTGCGGGAGGCGCAGGCGGCGCTGAAGTTCCAGGAGTTGCAAACGCGCGACCAGATTCGTCAGGCGGAAGCGAACCTGGCGACGGCGAACGCCCAGGCGCAGCAAGCCGCCGCCAATCTGGAACAGGCACGGCTGAACTTCAACCGTACTCGCGCGCTTTTCAAGCAAGGAATCGCCTCCGCCCAGGAAGACGATCAGGCCCGAACGGCTTTGCAGGCGGCGGAAGCGCAAGTGGAAGCGGCCAAAAAGCAGGCGCAGGCGCAGCAGGCGGCGTTGGCGCTGGCGCGCTCGAACGCTGAGCAGGTTCGGATGCGGGAGCGGGCGCTCGCGTCCAACCGGCGGCAGTTGGCTGCGGCGCAGGCGCAGAATCAGGCGGCGAAAGTTCGCCTTGGCTACACGGAAATTCGCTCGCCGATCGCGGGCCTCGTGACTTTGCGGGCCGCCCTCGAGGGCGAGGTGGTGAACGCCGCCCAGCCGATTGTGGTGCTCTACAATCCCGACAAGCTTTGGGTGCGCGCCGACGTGGAGGAGACCTACATTCACTTGATCCGGATCGGCGAACATCTCAGCGTGCGTTTTCCGGGCGGCTTTGAGCGCACGGGAACGGTCTATTTCCGGGGAGTTGACGCCGAGTATGCGACGCAGCGGGACGTGAGCCGCACCAAGCGCGACATCAAGACTTTCCAGATTCGCCTGCGTGTGGACAACCGCGACAGAAGGCTTGCGCCCGGGCTCACCGCCTACGTCACGGTGCCTTTTGGAGGCGGGAACTAAGCGGATTGCAAAATAGAGTGATGGTGATTTCCTGTAGCGGCGCTTGATGCGCGCCGAAGAGCCGGTGGCCGCAGACCGCCGCTACGGCATTGCTTGCCACTCTATTTTGCAAACTTCACTGAGTGTTGTGCGGCGGGAACTCCGCCCTTGCGGGCGGCATGCCGGGCCAAGGCCCGGCGCACCGTGCAACGGCAGGTCGAAAGCAGGAAGAGAATCGGATGGCGGCCATCGAGGTCGAAAAACTGACCAAGCGCTTCAACGGCTTTACCGCGGTTGACACGCTGAGCTTCCGGGTTGAAGAGGGAGAAATCTTTGGCCTGCTCGGCCCGAACGGCGCCGGCAAATCAACCCTGATCCGCATGTTGACCACGCTGATTCCGCCCACCGAAGGCGTGGCTCTGGTGAACGGGTTTGACGTGATTCGCCACCCGAACGACGTGCGGCACTGCATCGGAGTGATTCCGCAAGCCATGACTTCCGACCTGGAACTGACCGCGCTTGAAAACCTGAACATCTTTGCCAAGCTTTACGGTGTTCCGCGCGAGCGCCGATTGCGGGCTGTAAAAGAACTACTGGAAGCCGTGCAACTGGAAAAGTGGGCCGACCATCCGGTGAAGAACCTGTCCGGCGGAATGCGCCGCCGGCTGGAAATTGCCCGGGGGCTGGTCCATGAGCCCAAGATCTTTTTCCTGGATGAGCCGACGACGGGGCTTGACCCTACTTCCCGGATCGCCGTCTGGGAAATGCTGATGAAATTGAAAAAGAGGCGCGACCTGACGATCCTGCTGACCACGCACTACATGGATGAAGCCGACAGGCTTTGCGACCACATTGCGATTATGGACCACGGGAAGCTGGTGGCGCTCGATTCGCCGATGAAACTGAAAGCTTCCATCCCGGCCGCGAGCTTTCTGGAAGTGAGCTTTGCCGCCGCGCCCGAAGGCTGGACTGAAGTGCTGAAGCGGCTTCCCGACGTTGGCAGCGTGGTTGAGCACGACCACATTTTCCGCATCGCCTCGCATAACGGCCCGCTGACCACAATCGAACTGGTGGAGGCCGCGCGCCGGGCGAATGTCGAGGTGTCATCCCTTTCCGTGCAGAGCACGACGCTTGATGACGTGTTTATGCATTACACGGGACGGCAGTTGCGCGACGAATT
>JAJYHU010000355.1 GCA_021784615.1 Acidobacteriota bacterium
GGCCGTCGCCGAGCCCGCATCCTCGATGTGGGCTCGGGGGATTCGCGGCTGGCGGCTTGCTTGCACGAAGAGCTGGCAAAGCGCAATCTGAGCGCGGAATTTGTGGTTGTTGACCGCCGGCTTACCCATCTTAAAAACGGAAACCGCTCCTCGCGAGGATTATCGCGAGTTGTTGGCGATGCATTTCAGCTTCCCTGTGGACGCGAAAGCTTTGAGGTGGTGATGTGCAATCTCTTCCTGCACCATTTTTCAGGCGAGCAGGCTTGCGCAATGCTCAGGCATCTTGCCGAAGTTGCCGCCGACGCCGTGTTGATTAACGATCTTGAGCGCCACGCGCTCCCATATTTTTTCATCCGTTTTGCCCTGCCGTTTGCGCGCAGCCGTGTTACCCGGCACGATGGACCGGCCAGTGTCCGCCAGGCCTATACGAGCGGGGAACTCGGCACGCTGGCCCGCCAAGCCGGTTTTTCAAACTTTGAAATCGAACGGCTCGCGGCTTTCCGGCTGGGGCTTACTATCTGGAAAGCTTAAGCGAGAATCTTCCTATGTTTGACCTTGCGATCATCGGCGGAGGTCCGGCTGGCACGGCGGCGGCGCTTGAAGCCCGGCGCTGCGGACTGCGGGTTGCCGTCTGGGAGCGCGACCGTTTGCCGCGCCACAAGGTTTGCGGTGAGTTTATTTCAGCGGAAGCGCTCCCCTGGTTGCAGCAGGTGGTCCCTCGAACCCTGGAGCGCGGTTCCGTTATCCGCGATGCCGAGTTTGTTTGCGAGAACGGTTTTACACGAGGATTCGATTTGCCGCGCCCGGCGCGGGGCCTCTCAAGGTATTGGCTGGACCGGGCGCTTTGGAGCGCGGCTGCCGAAAACAGCGCCGAGGTTCACGAAGGGCAGAGCATCCGGGCAGTGCGGAAGCTGGGCGGCTCACAGAGCGATGGCGGTTGGAAGCTTGAGTCGGCGGATGGGCATACCGAGAAGGCAAAGGCGCTTATTGTTGCCTGCGGACGCTGGTGGGCGCTTGAAGGATTTTCATCTCCGATCCACGAGAGAAAACCGGCGGGGGCGGGAAAGTGGGTTGGCATCAAAGCTCATTTTGCGGGCGTCGCGCCCCGCGGCAGTGTGGAGATGTACCTGTTTCGAGGAGGCTATTGCGGCTTGGCGCCGATTGAAGACGGTGAGTACAACGTTTGCTGCCTGCTGCGCCGGCGATGCCTTCGCGATGTCGGCATGCAAGGCATTGAGAATCTTGCGGCGTGGCTAGTTCAGGTATCGTGTCATGCGGCGCTAGCAGGGCGGCTCCAGGGCGCCATGCAGGTTTCACCAACCGTTACGACTGCGCCAGTGCTCCTGGTGCGCCGGCAACCGGCGCAAGAGGGCGCGCTGCTGGCAGGTGATGCCTCCGGGTTTATTGATCCCTTCACCGGCGAGGGAATTTCCATAGCCTTGCACAGCGGGAGACTGGCGGCGCGGGCAATTGCCGCGTCGTTATCGATGGGATCCGGCGACGAACACGGGGCTGAGATTTACAGGCAGAGCCTGAGGCAGGCGGTGCGGCGAAGCTACAAAATGGCGACTCTGGCGCGCGGCCTCCTGCACGGGTCTCCCTGGGTGCAAGGTTTGGCTGCCACGCCCCTTCCCTGGTTTGGAAGGTGGCTGTTTAGGGAAACCCGCTGGAGGGAGGCTCCAAAGGATAAAGCCGCCTCGTTTACCTGAAACAGGCCGCGGCGGCTATCCCCTGCAAAACGAAAACCACAAGTCAAAATATCTCGAAGCGTTCCTGGTGGATGGTCGGGTCGCTCTTGATGATGAGGTCCTTGTGCGTCAGCATTTCGATTTCCGCGATTAGCGTTCCATCTTTTGATTTCAGGGCCTGGGCGACCTCCGGATTGACCCGCAGGGTGATGGCTTTCCCCTCGATCTCGCGAGACATCTTACGGGCTTCGGCCAGGATCTCGTAGCAAATGCTGCTGACGGACTTGATCCATCCTGAACCGTTGCAGTAAGTGCAGGGATCGCAGAGCGTGCGTTCGAGAGACTGCTTGACGCGCTTGCGGGTGACGGCGACCAGGCCGAAATCGTTAAAGGACAGAACCTTGGTCGGAGCCCGGTCATGCCGGAGAGCCTCTTCGAGCGCCTGAACCACCTTGTTGCGGTTGCGGCGTTCGTCCATATCGATAAAGTCGACTACGATAATGCCGCCCAGATCGCGCACCCGGATCTGCCGCACAATTTCATTGACGGCGTCGATGTTGGTCTTGACGATGGTGTCTTCCAGGCGATTGGTTTTGCCGACGTACTTGCCGGTGTTAACGTCGATCGCGACCAAGGCTTCCGTCTGGTTGATCACGATGTAGCCGCCGGACTTCAGCCACACCTTGGGCCGCAGCGCTTTCTCGATTTCCGCCTGGATTCCATGTTCTTCAAAAAGCGAAGTGTCCCGGGTGTGCAGCTTCACGCAGCCGACCAGGGTGGGCTGAAGGCGGTTCACGAACTCCACAACGCGCTCGTAGTCCGACTCATTGTCGAGCCAGATCGACTTAAAGTCCGCGGTCACCAGGTCGCGCATCAGGCGCTGGGCGAGGTCGAGATCGCGGTAAAGAAGCGAGGGCGCTTTGACGCGCTCAGCCTTGTTGCGGATTTCGTTCCAGAGGGTGGTAAGGAATCTCAGGTCCGCCTTGATTTCCTCTTCCGAACGGCCTTCCCCCGCTGTCCGAACGATAAAGCCGCCGGTGAGCGAGCCCCGGTTTTCCACGATGATATTCCGCAGGCGCAAGCGTTCCTGCTCGGAAGCGATCTTCCGGGAAACTCCGATGTGAGTAATCGTGGGCATGTAGACGACGTAACGCCCGGGCAGGGCCACGTGCGAGGTGATCCTGGCCCCCTTGCTTCCCAAAGGCTCTTTGGCGATCTGGACGATGATCTCCTGGCCTTCTTTCAAGAGTTCTGAAATCTGCAGTCCGTGCCCCGCCTGCTGGGTGGTGGCGCGTGCCGCCGCCGTTTCTTGGCCGTTGTGGCGGCGCGGATGCCTGCCCCCGCGGCGCCTGCCCCGTCGGCTTCGGCGTGGCGCAAAGCGGGGATGGGTGTGGGGTTCGCGCACCGTGGAAGAGCGGTCGGAAGATTCAGGAGGATTTTCCGATGATGGCGATAGCTGTTCCTCGGGTGAGCCTTCCGCTTCGGGAGCCTCGCCTGATGCTTCCGCCGTATCCGTTTCCGAATCCGTGCGCGACACTTCAGGAACTAATTCGCCCGCGGCCTCGTCGGCGTCGGGGGCCAGGTCCGCTTGTGTCTCGGCCTCAACCGCCGGACTTTCTTCCCCAGTTGCGAAAGCGTCAAGGCTGGGCGAAGAGACGGAATCGAGACTCGGCTTGCGGTCTGCCCTCTCAGGTTCGTTGCCGGCTTCCTGGGTCTCGGGATTCTCGAAGGCCCGAAACTCGATTTTTGGAGCTTCCGCCTCCTGCACGGATGGTTCGATCGCGGCCTCGTGAGCGGAAGCCTCGCCAGCCGGTTCTGAAGCCTGTTCGGCCACCGGCGAATCTTCACGGTTGACGTGTCCGTACTTGGCCAGGGTCTCCCCGGGTAGAAGCTCGAACCCCTGGGAAGGCTCAGGTTCGCGATCTTCAGCGACGATCTTACGCTCGGTACGCTCGGCGGGCCTGGGAGGACGGCGTTCGTCGGAATCGCCGCGTCCGCGCCGGCGCCGGCGGCGTCCGCGGTGCGAACGATGCCGAAAGTCCGATTCACCATTGGCGGATCTGGGGCCTGCCGGCGGGGTTCCTTCCCGAGCAGCGAGGGCTTCAGATCCGGCATTCTCCGGCGAAGCGCCGGTTGCCGATCCTCCGTCCAAAGGCTCGCGGGATTCCGGAGCGCCTGACGCCGCCTGGGAGGCTTCGGGCGATTGAGCCGGAACCGTTTCGCCGCCTGTAGCCGCCGCCCCGGTGTCCGTCTGGGTTTCCACCTCGATCGCTGCTCCACGCCCTGCCGACTCTCCCAGAAGGCCCTCAAACTCCTCCTGGTCCTGGAGAGAGAAATCTGAAACGTAAAGAAAGGCGTCCCTCTCAAGCCCAATGTTTACAAAGGCGGATTGCATTCCGGGAAGCACCCGGCTGACCCGGCCCTTATAAATGCCCCCGACTAAACCCACGTCGGTGTCGCGTTCAAAATAGACTTCAACCAGTTGCCCGTCTTCGCACACGGCGACCTTCGTCTCGTGCGGAGACGATGAAATAAACATCTCCTTATTCATGGAAACTCCTTTTTTCCGGGATAAACGGTAAGGATCAATCCGCGTTGGCGGAGATCAACTCCCGTTACCCCTGGTCCGGCCGCACACGGTGATTGTTCGAACGCCCCAGCCCGGCCATCTCCGGCAAACTTCGTTCCGGAACGCCTGGGCAAGGCCGTTTGTCACGCGCGAACGAACCTGGACTCTACAATTCAAAAAGTACGACTCCTGTTGAGCCGCTGACGAACTTTGGCTTCGAGATCCGGCTGCTAATGTCGCTTGCACTTTCTTGGTTCTCTCCACCAAATTAAAAATTCACGAACCGCTGCATCTTAACGCTCATGGCGAAACCAAGCCCCACGAAAATAAACAGCACCGAGGAGCCCCCCTCGCTCATGAGCGGCAGAGGAATACCCGTAATCGGAAACCATCCAATCATCATACCGACATTGACGGCGACCTGAAAAAACAGGACTGTGGCGAACCCCACGAGGACAAAGCACCCGGCGCGGTCCGCCGTTGTTTGCGCCGCGTCGAGCAAGCGCAGAAGCAGGGCGAGATACAGCAGAAAGACAAACAGCGTGCCGACAAACCCCCGCTCCTCCGCAAAGGCGGCGAAGATTGCATCAGCATGCGAGACTGGAATAAAGCCCAACTGACTCTGTGTCCCGTTCCCTAAGCCCCGTCCCCATAGGCCGCCGGAACCTATCGCAATTTTCGTCTGGGTCACCTGGTAACTGGAACCCTGGACGTCTTGCTTCGGATGGATAAATGCTTCCAGCCGCGCTCGTTGATAGGGACGCAGGAAGTGCCAGCCTATCGGCAGTATCAGCGCTCCCGCGATACCCAAGGTTACAATCTGCCGACGCTCGACCCCCGCCAGAAAAGCCCCGACAGCCACGATCGGCACATATGTTAGCGCCGTCCCAAGATCCGGTTCAAGCGCCACCAGGAGTCCCGGCACTCCTGCCAGGAGTCCTAACTTTAACAACTCACCCCAAGTAACAGCATTGTTTCGCCGTTCGGCGAACAAGGCCGCCACTCCGAGTATTATAACCAACTTGACAAGTTCTGACACTTGCAAAGTAAATCCGCCGATTTGAAGCCAGCGGTGGGTTCCGGCCACGCGCGGCCCCACAAACAGGATAGCCGCCAGAAGCCCGACGCTGCCAAGGTACAGCCAAGGCACATGTTCCAAAATGAGACGATAGTCGATTTGGCTCATCACAAGCGTCAAGATGCAGCCCAGGATGATCCAATAAACCTGCTTTTGAAACTGGCTGGCCAGCGGGGTTTGGGCTGTCGTGCTATAAATCTCGACGATGCCCATGCCGGCAATCGCCAAAGCTATTCCAAAGAGCAGCCAATCAAAATCCCGAAAATTCAGGCCTTTCCGCATAATTCAGTTTCCTTGTTGCGCCGACGCGAGCGTACCCAGCTTATCCACGTTCTTTTTCCGGGAAAGCAACTGCGGCGAAGCCGGCTTGATGCCATTTTCCTGGTAGTAGGCCTTGATCACATCTGCCGCGATGGGAGCCGCCACCGATGAGTGCTGGCCTTGCATTACCAGGACGGCGACGGCAATCTTGGGGTCGGGCGAGGGTGAATAGCCCACGAACCAAGCGTTGTTTCTGTATCGCGCCTGGTGGGCGGAATCCTGGAGCCCCACGCTGACCACCTGCGCAGTTCCGGTTTTTCCGGCGACATCGAAGCCCGGTAATCGGGCGCCAAAGCCGGTTCCTTCGCCTTCGTTGACAACCCCCCACATTCCTTTGGTCAAAGCTTCAACCGTGGTTTCGCTCAGCGGAAACCGGGTTACGGTGTTCGCTGGCGGGGCCATCCCCAAGGTCCGCAGCTCTTTGCGGGAAGCCAGGTGAGGGCGGTAAAAGACCCCGCCTGAAGCGATCCCTCCAATGGCATAGGCGGCCTGGAGCGGCGTCACCTGCACGGCGCCCTGCCCAATGGCCACGGAGATTGTTTCTCCGGGCCACCAGCGATGATGAAAATATTTCTGGACCCAAGCGGGGGAAGGCACCAAGCCGGGCTCCTCATCCGGCAGATCGATGCCGGTCCGATGTCCCAATCCGAGATGCGTGGCGAAATAGTCGATTTTTTGAATTCCCAGAAGTTTTCCCAGCGTGTAGAAATAAACGTCGCAGGAAATCACAATCGCGCGGTGAAAATCCACTTCGCCGTGGCCATGGTGCTCCTTCCAGACCCAGTCATGGAACGTATGGCCGTATATCGTAATCTTCCCAGGGCAAAAGACTGTGTAGTCCGGCTTGATCGTTCCGGTTTCCAGGGCCGCCGCTCCCGTGATGATCTTAAACACCGAGCCCGGGGCAAGCTGCGCCTGGATGGCCTTATTCATGAGGGGTTTCATCGGGTCGGTGGTGAGCTGTTTCCATTCTTTGTAGTCAATGTGGCGGGCAAAGTCATTGGGATCAAAGGTCGGGTGGCTTACCATGGCCAGGACATCGCCGTTCCGAGGGTCGAGCGCCACGACGGCGCCCGGCTGGTTTCCCAAGGCGGCTTCCGCCGTCATTTGGAGGTCCAGATCGAGCGTCAGGCGCAAATCGTGGCCGGGGATGGCGTTAATCGTGCTGAGCGTTCCAACTTCCTGCCCACGGCTGTTGACCACCACCCTTTGCATTCCGTCACGGCCGCGAAGAACGGAATTGTATTCTTTTTCAATGCCGAACTTTCCGATCACGTCCCCGGGTTGATACGAGGAGTTGGGCTTGGACATGTCACTTTGAGATACTTCACCCACGTAACCCAGCACTTGCGCGGCGACTCCGTGCTTGGGATAAAAGCGTTGCTGTGCCTGGATGATGTCAAGCGCGGGGAACTCAGAGCGGTGAGAGTCAATGAAGGCAACGTCCTTCAGGGTGGCCGATTGCTTGAGAACCACAGGCTGAAATCGCGGCAGCTTGGACGAATGCTTCACCAGGTCTTCAACGTCGGTTACGCTCAGGTCGAGGCCCTCGGCGATTTCCCGAAGGTGGGCGTCGTTAAGCTGAGAAGCGTCTTCCCGGTTTAGCAGAATGGTGAAAGCGGGGAAGTTGTCGACGAGGACCTGGCCATTCCGGTCCAGAATTCGGCCCCGGGGAGCGATGATGGGAAGATTGCGGATCCGGTTGTGTTCCGCCTGCTGAAGCAGAGATTGATGCTGGCCGATCTGAAGCCGCCAGTACCCGATCAAAAGGACAGCGAAGGACGCTGCGATGGCATACTGTAGGAAGGTAATCTTCCAGGCCGGGAGATGATCGTCTTCGGTAAATCGACCCTGCATTAACTATGATCTTCCATGCGGCCCTCGGGAACGGCAGTCCCGCCGGGCCCCTTCAACCGGCGTGCATGACCCGCAAGGCAAAAGCGCCAACCCTACCCCTCCCTCAGCAACGATACCACACGCCCGCTACCCATAAAAGAAGATATAACTCGCCGACGCGCTACCGCGCCATTCCTGGCCAGGCCCGGCGTGAACCCTCGTCGGCCCCCGATGGCCAGGAAGCGCATCCGCAACCTTATTGACCGGCTAGGCCGGCTGCTTGAGGCGGTCGAATAAGGGAAAAAGGATCAGCCCGAGGGCGACGTTGACCAGGATGCTGGCGAGCAGTTGGAGAGGCTCAAAGGGCGGTGGAAGTCCCAGCAGTTCATGCGTAAGGAGATAGAGGAAAACATTGTGGATGCAGACAAGCGAGGCAATGAGGACCCCGCGCACCAGGAGGTTGTCAAATTCGAACTTGAGCCCGGCGGTCGCCGCAAGGTATCCCACAAAGGCCTTCGCCATGCCCATTTGCCCAAGATAACCGTGCGCGAGCGCGTCCTGTAGCAGTCCCAGGGCGCTTCCAAAGGCGATACCGAAGACTTGGTTTTCCCTCACCATCGAGAAATACATCACCACCAAGAGGGGAAACTGGAATAAGTGGGCCAGAGGCCAGGCCGGCGGCAGAGTGACCTCCAGCAAAAGAGAAACAAAAACGATGAGCGACAACACGGCGGGGTGGGCGCGGAAAACCTCTTTGGGCCTGTGGCGGTAAATATCCATTGTGCTCGGTTATCTGTCAATGCGCCGGCGGCGGAAAGCCGACGGCCGATGGGCTGGGTTGAAGGCCGCTAACATCAGGGGCGCCCGACATTCATTGCCTGCCGTTGCTCGGGCCCGGACTTGAAAAGAATCAGGACGTTTTCGAGCCGGCTCAGCGGTACGGCGGGCTTGACGACGATATGCTTGTAAATGTTGCCGTCTTCTGAGCGGACGATGTATCCCACCAGCAAGCCCTTCGGATAAATCTGGTCGAGACCCGAAGTCAGAACGGCTTCCCCCGCCGAAACTTTCTCCTCATCCATGACGTACTGCAACTCGCACCGGCCCTGGCCGCCGCCCTTTAAGATGCCTTGAAGGCGACTCTCTCCCAACAGGCAGCCCACTCCGCAGGAAGGATCCGTGATGAGGAGAACCTGCGCGGTATGCGGATAAACAGCAACCGTCTTCCCAACCACGCCCTCCGGAGTGACCACCGGGAGATCAACGGTGATTCCCGAGTCCTGGCCGCGATCGATCGAGACAACCGTCGAGCCGATGCCGGGGCTTGAGGCGATGACTTCAGCCGCGATGCTGCGGTAAGAAAGTTGGGATTTGAAATTGAGCAGGGCCTTGAGGCGTTGGACCTCCGCGGCCTTTTCGGAAAGTTCCTGGATGCGCGCCCGAGCCACAACCAGTTGAGTGCCCAGCATCTCGTTTTCCTGCTGGTCGGCCCACAGCACATGAACCGCTTTCCAGCTTTGAACCGCGCCCTCTACGGCGTCGTGGAAACCCTGCTCAAAGGGTCCAAAGGCCGTTGCGGCCCAAACGTGAATCAGCCTTACGTTCTGATTTCGGGTGATCTGGACCGAAAGGAGCAGGAGCTGGGCTAAGAGAACTCCGAGCAGCACAAAGAAAGATGGATGCCGGTTGACGATTGCAGGCATCCGGGGGTTGCCGCCGAGATGTGTGCGTGCAAACAATTTCAAGACGTACCGTTCATATCAGGCATTGAGAGCCCAACCGGATTGTCTTAATTCCGGCCGTCTCCAGCAAGATTAGCATACCCTTTGTCCTGCTGATATAGCACGCCCCGACCACCCCCCTCTTTTTTATTCGATGGCGACCCGGCGCAGCAAATTGAAGTCGGTCAGCATTCGTCCGGTGCCCAAAACCACCGAGGCCAGTGGATCTTCGGCGATCGATACCGGCAATCCTGTCTCCTCCCGAATCCGTTTGTCCAAATTCTTCAGGAGCGCGCCCCCGCCCGTCAGCACAATGCCCCGGTCGGAAATGTCCGCGGAAAGCTCTGGAGGCGTCCGCTCGAGGGCCACGCGGATGGCATTGATGATGGTTGCCACACACTCGGAAAGGGCGTCGCGAATTTCCGAATCGTCGATGGTGATGGTTTTGGGCACGCCTTCGAGCAAATGGCGCCCTTTGATTTCCATAGTGTGGGGTTTCTCCAGGGGATAAGCGGAACCCACCTCCATTTTGATCTGCTCCGCCGTGCGCTCGCCCACCAGAAGATTATACCGGCGCTTCAGATAAGCGGTGACGGCCTCGTCCATCTCGTTTCCGGCGACGCGCACGGAGCGGCTATAGACGATTCCGGAAAGCGAAATCACCGCGATATCCGTCGTGCCCCCGCCGATATCCACAATCATGCTGCCCGAAGGCTCGGTGATGGGCAGGCCGGAACCGATGGCGGCCATCATCGCCTGTTCCACCAGATAGACTTCACTGGCCTTGGCGCGAAAGGCGGAGTCTTGCACGGCCCGTTTTTCCACCTGGGTAATTTCGGAAGGCACCCCGATCACAATCCGCGGATGCACGAACATCTTGCGGTTGTGCGCCTTCTGGATGAAATAGTTGAGCATCTTTTCCGTGACCTTGAAGTCCGCGATCACGCCGTCTTTCAGGGGGCGAATGGCGACGATGTTCCCCGGCGTGCGGCCCAGCATTTCCTTG
>JAJYHU010000154.1:0-1708 GCA_021784615.1 Acidobacteriota bacterium
GAAGGAATACTGGACCATCGGCGCCAAGCTCAACGGAAAGAATCCTCCGCCCTTTGAAGCCCGCCTGATCAAGTTCCAGGGGAAAGATCTGGAGATTCCGGACCAGGCGGCGGCGGATCAACACCGGATGGCGCTTGAGAAGGCGAGCTTCGACGTTCAGTCGGTCGAAACCCGCGAGCGGCGCAAATATCCCGTGCCGCCTTTCATCACCAGCAAGCTCCAGCAAGAGGCTGTCCGCAAGCTTCACTTCTCCCCCAAGAAGACCATGATGCTGGCTCAAAAGCTTTACGAAGGCATTGATCTCGGCCAGGAAGGCTCCGTGGGCCTGATCACCTACATTCGGACGGACTCCACTCGCGTTGCGGAAAGCGCCCTGGCGGCTGTGCGCGCTCACATTCAGAAAACCTACGGCGAGCCTTACTTGCCGAACGAGGCCATCCGCTACAAGACCAAGAAGGGTGCGCAGGATGCGCACGAAGCCATCCGGCCCACCTCCGTGGATCGTTCGCCGCAAGCGATGCGCTCTTATCTTTCTTCAGACGAGCTTAAGCTTTACCGGCTCATCTGGCAGCGCTTCGTCGCCTCCCAGATGAACCCCGCGATCTTCGATCAGACCACCATCGACATCGCTGCGGGAGACCATCTGTTGCGCGCCACCGGTTCCGTCGAAAAATTCAACGGCTTCAGGGCCGTATACGAAGAAGGCCGGGACGATAAGGTTCCTGATGAAGATGAGGACGGCAAGGCGCGCCTGCCGATGGTTGAGCAGGGTGAAGTGTTGCGCCTCCTGGAACTTTTGCCCGAGCAGCATTTTACGGAGCCGCCACCGCGCTACAATGAGGCTACTCTCGTCAAGATGCTGGAAGAAAAAGGCATCGGCCGGCCTTCAACTTACGCGACCATCCTCTCGGTGATCCAGAACCGCGATTACGTGGAAAAGAACCAGGGCCGTTTTTTCCCCACCGAGCTCGGCATGGTGGTCAATGATCTGCTCGTCAAAAGCTTTTCCGACATTTTTGACGTCGCCTACACGGCGCGTATGGAAGAGGAATTGGACGATGTCGAGGAAGGCAAGCTGGCCTGGACCAAGGCCCTCAGCGAATTTTACAACAAGTTCAAAAAGGACCTGCGGCTCGCCGAGCGCGAAATGCAGGATCTGAAAGGCGAGGGCGTCCCGACCGACGTCAAATGCGAAAAGTGCGGCAAGCCCATGGTGATTCGCCTGGGACGCAACGGCCAGTTCCTGGCTTGCACGGGTTATCCCGAATGCGACGGCACGCGCGATCTCCCGCCCGACCTCGCCGCCAAGTACGGCTCCGCCGCGCCGCCCGCGCCTGAAGTCCCCGAACAAGCCTGCGAGAAGTGCGGCAAGCCGATGGCTTTAAAGCGCGGCCGCTTCGGTTACTTTATGGCCTGCACCGGCTATCCCGAATGCCGGAACACCAAAAAGATCGTCATCAAGGAGGGAACGGCCACCGCGGTGGGTGACACGCCTCTTGACGAAAAGTGCCCGGAGTGCGGCAACAACCTGGTCAAAAAGCACGGACGTTACGGGCCATTTACGGCTTGCAGCAACTATCCGAAGTGCAAGTACATCAAGAAGCAGACGCTCGGCATCGCCTGTCCTGAGAAAGTCTGCACGGGCGAGATTGTCGTTCGGCGCGCCAAGCGCGGGCGTCAACACGCTCATCGCCGACTCGGGCTGGCC
>JAJYHU010000154.1:1718-3766 GCA_021784615.1 Acidobacteriota bacterium
GCGGGACATTTTACGGCTGCAGCCGCTATCCGGAATGCAAATTTACGTCCTGGGAAAAGCCTGTGGCCGAGCCGTGCCCGGACTGCGGTTCTCCCATTCTTCTCGAAAAGTTTGACAAGAAATCCGGCTCTTCCTCACGACACTGCCGCAACGAATCCTGCCACTATGAGCGCGTCGTGGAGTAGTCGGACCGATTCTCATTACCCGCGAAAATCAATCTCTGCATGGCCGGCGGCCCGGTTCGTTAAAGCCGCATAGTCTTTGTGTTTGGCCTGAGGAGCAGGTATCGCAACAATCCGCACAATTTCTTGACTTCAATGGGGCCCGGCGACATAATCGGGAGTCAAGATATGCGAGAAGCGGTTATCATCGCCGCAGTCCGCACCGCAGTTGGCAAGTTCCAGGGTTCCCTTTCTTCCCTTTCCGCCGTTCGATTGGGAGCTTGCGCCGTGCGCGAAGCTGCGCGCCGGGCCGGAATGGATGGCGCGCAGGTTGACGAAGTTATCATGGGGAACGTGGTTTCCGCGGGTCTAGGCCAGAACCCTGCACGCCAGGCAGCGCTCACGGGCGGGCTCCGGCCGGCCGTGGCGGCGATGACCATCAACAAGGTGTGCGGCTCGGGGCTGAAAGCCGTGGCGCTGGCCGCCCAGGGGATCGAGACCGGAAACACGGACGTGGTGGTGGCGGGCGGCATGGAGTCCATGAGCAACTGCCCGTTCCTGCTGCCGGGCGCCCGACAGGGCTTGCGCCTCGGTGACAAGAAACTTGTCGATTCCATGATCCATGACGGGCTCTGGGACGCCTATGAAGATTTCCACATGGGGATGACCGCCGAGCTGGTGGCCGACAAATACCAGATTTCGCGCGAGCGGCAGGACCAATACGCCTTTGAAAGCCATCGGCGCGCCGTGGAGGCGATCAAGAGCTGCCGGTTTAAAGAAGAGATTGTTCCTGTCACGGTGCCGGGGAAAAAAGGCGAGGAGACCGAGTTTTCCATCGATGAATCCCCGCGCTCGGACACTTCGCTTGAAAAGCTGGCGAGTTTGAAGCCGGTGTTCAAGCCCGGCGGAACCGTAACCGCCGGCAACGCGCCCGGGACGAACGATGGCGCTGCTGCGGTGGTGGTAACATCCCGCGCGACGGCAGAAAAGCTGGGCCGGAAGCCCCTTGTGCGCATCGTGGGGCAAGCGGTCAGCGGGGTTGAGCCCCGCTGGGTGATGATGGCGCCGGTGGACGCGATTCGGGCGCTGCTCAGCAAAGTTGGCTGGAAGGTTGAGGATGTTGACCTCTTCGAGTTGAATGAAGCTTTTGCGGTGCAGGCTGTGGCGGTGATTGAGCAATTAGGGCTCGACCCGAACAAGACGAACGCGAACGGAGGCGCAGTGGCGATTGGGCATCCCATTGGAGCTTCCGGAGCGCGGATTCTGGTGACTCTTCTTTATGAAATGCAGCGCCGCGAGGCCCAGCGCGGCGTAGCGGCGCTGTGCCTGGGTGGCGGCAACGCCATCGCGCTGGCCGTTGAAAGGGAAGTCGGGTAGGAGGCGGTTTTTTCGCCACTTGAACACGGAGGAATGTTTGGACTTCAGCTTGGCGGGAGTGGTAGGAGCTGGAACCATGGGCAGCGGAATTGCCCAGGTTTTCCTCCGGCACGGATTTTCCGTCGCACTTCATGACGCTTCCGCAGAGGCGCTCGCGCGCCGCGCGGAAAAAATCCTCCACGGCCTCGACCGTGATGTGGAGAAGGGAAGACTCACGGAGCAGGAGAGGAAGGGAGCAGGAAACCGCCTGAAAACCACTACCGAACTCTCAGACTTATCCTCGGCGGCCTCGGCGGACATTCTGATCGAGGCCGTCACTGAAAACTTTGAGGCGAAAGCGTCCGTCTTCCGTGCGCTTGACGCGTTGTGCCCTGCCGGGACGATATTTGCCAGCAACACCTCTTCAATCTCCATCACCCGGCTTGCCGCCACAACTCGCCGCGCGCCCAGGTTCGTGGGCTTGCACTTTTTCAATCCCGTGCCGGTGATGAAACTTGTGGAAGTGGTTCC
>JAJYHU010000154.1:3776-10206 GCA_021784615.1 Acidobacteriota bacterium
CGGGGCTTGAAACCACGGAGGAGACGCTCGACGATGCGGATCAGCTTGCCAGGGCCGTGGGCAAAACCCCCATCCGCGCGGAGGATTCCCCCGGCTTTATCTCGAACCGGCTGCTGATGCCCATGATCAACGAGGCTGTCTACGCCGTTCTCGAAGGCGTTGCGGAGCCTGCGGGAGTGGACAGCGTGATGAAACTGGGAATGAACCATCCGATGGGCCCGTTGGAACTGGCCGACCTGATCGGCCTGGACGTCTGCCTGGATATTATGAAGGTGCTTCACGAAGGGTTCCACGATTCAAAGTACCGGCCCTGCCCGCTGCTGGAAAAGATGGTGAGTGCGGGCTGGCTGGGACGCAAAACAGGAAAGGGATTTTACGATTACGCGAAGAAATGATCGCGGCCGAAGTTCACCGCGAGCGACAAAGAGGAAAAGCTACGAGGGCGAGAAGAACCTGCGGGGGAGTTTCAAAGGCAGTCGTTTCACCAAGGGAGGATTCCAAAATGCCAGAAGAGCGGACGGAACGTACGAAGGCGATCGACATTGCCTTGACGCAGATTGAAAAACAATTTGGAAAAGGCTCCATCATGCGCCTGGGCTCCAAAGAGGCGCTGGTCCCGGTGGACGTGATTCCCACCGGAGCCCTGTCGCTTGACGCGGCCTTGGGTGTGGGAGGAGTTCCGCGGGGCCGCGTGGTGGAAGTTTACGGTCCTGAAGCAAGCGGCAAGACAACCATCGCTTTGCACTTGGTGGCGGAGGCGCAGCGTCGCGGCGGGATGGCGGCCTTTGTGGACGCCGAGCACGCCCTGGACGCGAAGTACGCCAAAAGACTTGGCGTTGACGTCGACAACCTGCTGGTCTCCCAACCCGATTACGGCGAGCAGGGCCTCGAAATCGCTGAAGCACTGGTGCGTTCGAATTCCATTGATATTGTAGTGATTGATTCCGTGGCCGCGCTGGTTCCCCGGGCTGAACTTGAGGGGGACATGGGGGATTCGATGCCCGGCTTGCAGGCCCGCCTGATGTCCCAGGCCCTGCGCAAGCTGACGGCCATCGTTTCCAAATCCAAAACCTGCCTGGTTTTCATCAACCAAATCCGGGAGAAGATTGGCGTGATGTTCGGAAATCCTGAGACCACGACGGGAGGCCGTGCGCTCAAGTTTTATTCTTCCGTCCGCCTGGATATTCGCCGTATCGCCTCCATCAAGGACGGTGACCGCGTAGTGGGGAACCGGACCCGCGCCAAAGTCGTCAAGAACAAGATGGCTCCGCCCTTTCGCGAGGCCGAATTCGACATTCTTTATGGCGAAGGGATTTCAAAAGAAGGGGACCTTATTGACGTGGCCGTGGGGCTCAACCTGATCGAAAAGAGCGGATCGTGGTACTCCTTTGGCGGAGAACGGATCGGACAGGGACGCGAAAACACCCGTCATTTTCTTCGTGAAAATACCGACATCTTAAAGAAAATTGAAGCCGAGGCCCGCAAGGCCCTCAATCTCCCTGCCGGGGAGGAGCCTCGGTCCGCCGAAACCGGCACCGCGCGCGGCAAAAAACAAACTTAAGATGAGCAGCCTCCGCCCCTCGAATGCCTGAAAAGGAGTTGAGCTGACACAGCGGAAATAACCGGTAGAGGAGCATCAGGGCCACATGCGTGAGGAAGTTCGAGCCGCGTTGATCAAAAAAATCGCCATCCTGACCGCAATCATTTCATGCTTGTTGGGTTTGGACGTTTTCCCCGGGGGCACGCTTGCCACCTTATTTGCCGTATCTCCGCCCGGCGTGGCTCATGCTACTCATCGGCGCCACCGCGTCATCCGGCACTCGCACCACCGCTACCACCGCCGCTACTGGAGTCCCTGGAATGTCAGTTCCTACGACCAACATCCCGGCGCGGGCGATAACACTGAAGGGGAGGACTTGGCCGTCCGCCAGGCGGCCATCGCGGCCCTGGGGAACTGGAACGGTAGCATTGTGGTGGTTAATCCGCACACGGGGCGCATCCTGACGATTGTCAATCAAAAGCTCGCGCTTGGCGGAGCGTTCCGCCCGTGCTCGACTTTCAAGCCCATCGTGGCTCTGGCGGCTCTTAACCGGGGCATCATCTCGCCCCGCACCAGGTTCCGCGTGGGCCGCCGGTGGTCCCTCGACGTGACCGATGCCCTGGCTCATTCCAATAATCAGTTTTTCCATCGACTTGGTGAGATGGTCGGCTTCAAGACGTTGGCCTATTATGCCCGCGAATTTGGCCTGGGACAAAAAGCCGGCTGGGACATTCCGGGAGAACCGTCCGGAGAATTTCCCTCGTCCCTCCCTGAGGACGGCGTCGGGAACCTTGCGTATTTAGGCGAGGGCATCGAAGTGACCCCCTTGCAAATGGCGGCGGTGGTGTCTGCTATTGCCAATGGCGGGACTCTCTACTACCTTCAGTATCCGCGCACTCCCGAACAGCTGGAACACTTTGAGCCCAGGGTGCGCCGCCGGTTGACGATGCTCGCGCCGCAAATTCCGGAGGTGCGGACCGGAATGGCGGCGGCGGTAAAGTACGGCACGGCTCGGTCAGCCAACGGTTCCGGGATTGAAATCCTGGGAAAGACGGGAACTTGCAGCGAGGATGGGGCGCGTTTGGGGTGGTTCGATTCCTACTCTGCCGAGAACCCCAAGTATGTGGTGGTGGTGCTTTTACGCGGAGGCCGGCCGATGTTCGGGCCTCATGCCGCGGAGATCGCCGGCCGTGTCTATCGCGACCTTCGGGAAACTGAGCACCCTCATGTTCAGGCCCGGGGGCCGGAGGCGGCCACCCGAGCGTCTGAATAACCCTGATCGATTATGAGTTGGCGGATGACCGCTCGCAAAGTCGTGCGATTCAGGCCTCGCACCTCTTAGCGCTCCACATTGCCTGAGTGCAGTCCGCATTCCTTTTTAGTCTGATCTTCCCACCACCAGCGCCCTTCGCGTTCATGCTGTCCCGGCAACACCCGGCGCGTGCAGGGCTCGCAGCCGATCGAGATGAAGCCCTGTTCGTGGAGAGGATTGTAAGGAACATCGTTTTCGCGGATGTAATTCCAGACTTGGCGCGAAGTCCAATTGGCCAGGGGATTGAACTTGATCAGCTCATGGTCCGGTGAGGAAAATACCGGATCGATCTCGACCACGGCCACCTTGGCGCGGGTGGAAGGGCTTTGGTCGTGCCGCTGGCCGGTGACCCAGGCATCGAGGGGCTTAAGCGCCCGGCGCAACGGCTCCACTTTGCGGACTCCGCAACACTCCTTGTGGCCGTCCTTGTAGAACGAGTAAAGTCCCTTCGCTTTTACCAAGTTTTCCACGGCGCTCGCCTGAGGGAAATAAATTTCAATCGGGATGCCATAGTGTTCCCGGACCTTATCGATCAGCTGATAAGTTTCCGGATGAAGCCGGCCCGTATCGAGCGAAAAGACGCTGAACTTGCCGCCGATTTTGGCCGCCATATCCACCAGCACCACGTCCTCCGCCCCGCTAAAGCTGATGGCAATTCCGCCCTCGTAATTCTCGAGCGCGAATTGAAGGATTTCGCTCGGATGCCGCTCCGCAAAGGATATTGCAACTTCTGGAATTGTTATTGTGCCTAGTCCCATAATTCTGTTTTCACCTTTTCTATAGAGGATAGTACCAGGAGAACTCCGCCGTTTTATCCCACCAGCAAACGTGCTCCCAGCGAAAAATACAGGATACTGAAAAGCCATGTGACGTAACGCTCAGGGATCCGCCGGGTCAGCCGGCTTCCAATGATCACGCCCGGCACTTCTCCTGCAACCAGCAGAAGGAAGAGATGAGTGTTGAAGTTGCCCATCTCAAAGTGGAGCGAGCCGGCCAGCGCCGTCGTCACCAGCCCAAACAGAATGTCCGTGCCTACCAGGCTGCCCAGCGGCAGCGGAACCAGCACCAGCAGGGAAATCATCAACAAGCTTCCGCTGCCCACCGAGGTCATCGAGACCAGGAAGCCCACAATGGCGCCCACGGCGGCGAGCTTCATGCCAGCCTTTGAAAAGCCGGGATTCACGAATTCGGCTGAACTAAATGGCTTCTTTCCCCGCAGGAAGGGCAGAAAAACCGAGACGCCGAAAAGCGTGAGGCCCAGCAGGATCTTCAGCGCGTGGTCCAAATCTGCCATGGACATCTGGGTTTCGAGGTAGCGGATGAAGACAATGCCCGCGGTCGACCCTGGAACGCTTCCCGCCAGCAGATAGCCCGCCAACCCCCAGCGAACCTGGCCCAGCTTGCGATGTTCAACAACTCCCGCAAGCTTGGTGACCGCGCCACTCATCAGGTCTGTGCCGATCACGGTCAGGGCATGGAAGGGCGTGACGATCAGCAGCAGGGGGGTCAGGATGACCCCCGCGCCGGTGCCCGTCAGGCCTACCAGAATGCCGGTAATGAAAGCAAGCAACGTTACGGTCATTAGGCTCCCTGCTGGGCAACGCTCTGGTTGAAGGCTTCGTGGAGCACGGCCGCCACTTCCGGCCGCGTGAATTCGCTCGGCAACTGCCCGCCTTCCGTCAGCACTTTGCGAACCTGAGTGCCGCTCAGGAAAACGCGCGATTCCTTGCCGTGGCAGCAGGTCTTGAGCGAAGCCATCCCCACGCACTCGCGGCAATAGAAAGTGTTCTCGTAAAAGAGCGGCGCGATGCCCAGTTCATCCGCGCCGAATTCCTTAAAGATCTTCTGGGCGTCATAGGGGCCGTAGTAGTTCCCCACGCCGGCGTGGTCACGGCCCACGATAAAGTGCGTGCAACCGAAATTCTTGCGGATCAGCGCGTGGAAAATGGCTTCCCGG
This sequence comes from Acidobacteriota bacterium, assembly GCA_021784615.1. Classification (GTDB taxonomy): domain Bacteria; phylum Acidobacteriota; class Terriglobia; order UBA7540; family UBA7540; genus JAMCXS01. The sequence goes on from JAJYHU010000154.1 coordinate 8,586, forward strand.
GGGCCCGCATACCGCATGGAGGCGGGATTCAAAGCTAATAGCACCCTATCTGTGGGATAGTAATTTTCAAGCAGCACTTCGTAGCATCGCAGACGAATTTCCAGGCTCAAGTCGTCCGCTTTGGTCTCGCCGGCGATGGGATGCAGCAGCAGGCCGTCCACGATTTCAAGCGCCGACTTCTGGATGTATTCGTGCGCGCGGTGGACAGGGTTGCGAGTCTGGAAGCCCACCACGCGGTTCCAGCCGCGTTCGGCAAAAATCCTGCGCGTGTCGGCGGGGTCCATCTGGTACTTTGAAAAGGCGTGGTCTTCATTCGGCCGCCGGAACACTTCCACAGCGCCTCCAACCAGCCAGTTGCCGCGCGAGGCTACATACCGGGCGCCGGGATGGTCGGAATTCGCCGTGGTAAAGACCGCGATCGATTCCGCTTCCTGGTCGTAAGGGTAGACCTCTTCAACCTGCAATACCGCCAAACGGGTTCCGCTAGGGTCAGCCAGGGCCACGCTCTTGGCCTTCTTCAGGCTCTCAGCCTGCTCTTCCGCCACCGCCAGGGTCACCGGCAGCGTCCAAGCAAGCCCGTTTGCCAGGCGCTTCTTGCCGAGCACCGAGAGATAGTCCTCCCGGCGCATAAAGCCCTCCAGTGGACTGAAGGCGCCAATCGCCAGCATTTCCAGGTCAGAAACTTCAAAGGCATTCAACTGAATCACCGGCAAACTTTGAGCCGCAGCTTGCAGCTCCCGGGACTTTTCGCCCTCGATCAACCGATTGATCAGTTTTCCTCCGTGTGGTTCGATCATCTCCGCTTTCTCTCCTTCAGAATCCAGATTCAGGTCCACTTTGATCGTGCCAGGCGGCGGACCGCCCAAAAACAAAAACGCCCGCTGGCGTTTTATCCGTCAGCGGGCGTTCGTTATAATTGCTTGTTGGCGTTCGAGTTACAAGTCGTTAACCCTCAGCCACACAGCGCCCCTGGCGGATCCCGTACAACAACAGATACTACAGATCCGTTCTGCGCTTGCGGCCAACGACATGTTCATCGCCCTTGCCATATATAATCAGGAATCCTACCAACCCCCGCGGGCCTTGTCAATAGAAATCACAACCCCGGCCGCAGACCGTTTTAACGTAGCGGGGGTTTCGTCCCGGCAGCCTTTCGGTTGATAACCGCGGCATGTTTTCCATGCCGCGTGCTCGTAAAGCCTTCGTCTGCAAAAAGCCCCGCCGCTACACGCTAACTGTTAAATAATCAGCTGGTGTACGATCCTGCTGAACTGTGTTGTATCCAGATAGAAACTGGGGTAGGCTGCCTTCAGTTGCTGAATGGAGTCAACGGACACAAGTACGCTTTGAATGTTAGGTTTGCCAAGATTTTCCTTCTCAAGCGCTAGATATCGCCCGGCAGCGTCTTCATTAGTAGCGAAGTCGTAGACACTGATCATCTTTGCTTCTGAGTCCAGCAGCAATATGTGCGCGACTGCACCGCTCCTACCACTGCGGGTCGCCAATTGAACGCCAGTGGAAAGCCCGTAAAACACATCAGGCACATGCAACTCCTTACAGAGTGGCCTCAACTCCGAGATTAAGTCTTTTTGATTGTTTGGCTTTTCTGGCACCGCCGGTC
>JAJYHU010000255.1 GCA_021784615.1 Acidobacteriota bacterium
CTTTGTTTGCTTCGGCAGGGGCGTTAAAAGATGACTTTTAGGGAAACCTGGATGATCCTTGGGAAATTCTGCTGAAACAGGTTTATAGTCCCATAGCCTTGCCAGTTGCCATTTGCCTGGTGCCGGGGCGGCCCATCGGAGGTGTTCATATCAGGACCCGGGAAGAGCGGGGTATTCATGGAGTTGAATGCATCCACCCGGAACTGGAGTCTTGCGGCCTCGGTGATGGCAAAGTTCTTCGCCAGCGACATGTCAAGGTTTGCAATATGGGGCAGGCGGAGGTTCGAAATTACGTCTGGGAGATTCGCTTGCCCAAGTGGCGGGATGTTTTCATAACAATTCTTAGGCGCCCCATTGCAGTTGTACACCCACTGGCCAAAAGTTGGCCCTCCGTCGGGCGTGTAACCGTGCGAAGTTGTTCTCCAGACGCCTGTGTTCAGGCCTATTGGGAAACCGGACTCGTCTGAAAAGATCCAGGACAACTTCCAGTTGTTGACCACCGCTCCCAGCGGGCGCGGAGGATTTGGAAGAATATACTTGGCGCCTTTCCCGAAGGGAAGGTCCCAAACGGCGCTCCAGGTCAGCACGTTCGTGCGGTCATAGCTGTCGATTTCGTAGGTCTGTTGCGGATCATGCCAAGGAAGGTAATTCTTATAGCCACCTCTCTGCATGGTCTTCGAGTATGTGTAGGAGACCAGGAAATTCAGTCCCCGTGAGTTCCCGTAGAGCCGCTTCTCAAGGGTCGCTTCGAGAGCATCGAACCAGCTCCCGGCGCCCGGTATCGTGTAGTTGCCGACCCCGGGAAATTGGCTTAAAGGCAGCATCAGGTAAAGGGCTGCAACTGTAGGCGATGATCCCAGGGACGTGGTGGCGGGGACAACGCCGTAATAAGGGTTTGGGACCTGCCGGGCGTAGTGCACAACCGTGGGAAAATTCCATGTTCCCTGTTGCAACTGGTTATAGCCGCTCTGCGAGAGCGTGTCAAGCGCGTAAGGATCGGGGAAGTCCCTTCCATAATTGCCCGCGTACTTCACGTCGAGGAGCATGTGGCCTGGCAACTGCCTTTGGACACCCAGCGACATAATCTGGATGCGCGGAATGCGCCGTTGGGGGAAATCAAGGAGCTGCCCGTTACCGACACCGGTCAGCAGGCCAAGAGAGCTGCCGGCGGGCTGCTGGACGCCGTTCGGAAATGGCGTGCCGCTGGCGAAATAGGTGGTTTGCGTCACGCCGTTCAGCGTGTTTATATACGGTGTTGAGATGCTGAAACCATTGTTTGTCCTGATCCCCCCAAAGGAGAACGTGTCGTTGCTGGCCGACTCACTATAAGAGTACATCCAGCCGTATCCGCCACGAAGCACGGTCTTAGAGTTGATTTCATACGCGAACCCAAATCTGGGTCCGATGTTGGTCCAGTCGGTATCGTAGCCATTCCTGGGCTGGCCATTCACGCCCGTGTATAGGACGCCCCCACGAACGGTGGCGAGGCTGGCAGGATCAATGCCCGCCGCCGTCAAATATGGGGAATCCGCAGCCAGATTAGCTTGGAAGGTTGGGTTGTTGGTGATCGGGTTTACGCAGGTGAGGCACATGCCTCGAGTCTGCCGGTTGTAGCGCTCCGTCGGGCCACTCTGCACGCTGTAGCGCACGCCGATCTGGAGCGTCAGGCGATGATTCACCCGGATGTTGTCCTGGGCATAGAGATCCCACATGAGGCTGTTGTCGGCGATCTGTTCATTATTCCAATCGACCTTACCGCCGCTGGGATAGCCGAGGAGCAAATCCGCAATGACGTTCCCATCGGTAATGCCCGGAAGGGCTCCCCTCTGGTCAGGGTTGTATTGAGTGCTCTCGGGACCAAAACTGAAAGCTCCATTCGGGCTGACATTGGGCCCGGGCTGGGGAGTGGCATAAAAGTACTTGCCAATCTCGCCGCCAAACTCAAAGGTGTTACGCCCTTTGCTCTTTGTGAAGTCGGCATCCAACACGGAGTTCTGATAGACATCGCTGTTGACTTCGTTGCCAACCACTTGAGGGTATGTCTCGCCAAAGGTAATCTGCGGCAGCAAATCGAGCGTTGTGGTAGGGATGTTCGGCATGTTGAGCCCGAATGAGCTGGGGGTGGGGGTTGACATCGGCCCGTTCGGGAAGTGGTCCATGAAGCGCGAAAGGGAGATCTTAAAGTCGCCCACCAGGGAGTTTGAAAAGACATGGGTCATGTCCTGGCTGGCGACCACGTTTTCGCGCATCGTGTTGATGTCGCCACTTTGGGCCGGCCCTGTAAACCCGCTTGAATTGCGGAATTCGTAGCCTTTCTGCCACTCAAACATGCTATACCAACGGGTTTTGTCGCTGGTGTTGTAGTCGACGCGAACCATGGGTTGGTCATAGCGGTACTTGTCGGGGGTTTGAGCGATGTAGTTGTTTTGATACCCGGCGCCGGGAATGTTCGGCAGCGGGAAGAGGTTCAAAAACGCGGCGCCGATGGAGCTGATCCGGTTGGCCGGAATCGTGTCATTCGGAAACGGCTGCCGGCCATATTGGTTGCCCGGGCAATTGCCTAGGGTCCCTCCCGAGGTGCAGACGGTCGTCAAGGGGTCATAGATCGTATAGCCTGATTGCGTAAAATCAACGCCTTGACCGTTCTGGGGCCGCATGTAAGCCGGGGGCACGCTGGTCACTGTGGTGAAAGGGATCGACTCCCGGTATCCCTCATAGCTTCCAAAGAAAAATATTTTGTTTCTCTTGATGGGTCCCCCGAAAGTCCCGCCAAACTGGTTCTGCTTCGTGTCTTGCCTGGGGACGCCATTCATGTTGTTCTCAAAGTTGTTGGCGTTCAGGACGCCGTTTTCGAGGTAATCGTACACGTCCCCGTGGTAGGCGTTCGTTCCCGCCTTGGTCACGATGTTGACGATCCCGCCGCCCGTTTGCCCGTACCGGGCGTCATACGTGTTGGACATCACGCTAACTTCCTGGATCGCGTCAACGTTCGGGGCCGTCATCCAGGAGCCCGCCATGCCGGCGTGAGCCATGAGGGTTATGTTCGTGCCGTTCAGCGTGAAGAGGTTGAACCCCCGGTCGCCTCCGCCGATCTTGTAGTCTTTCGAAACGTCCCAGCCTCGAGTTCCAGAGTTTCCGGCGGCCCCAAACGCCGTCGTAAGAAACTGGCTCCCCGGCGTCGTTCCTATCAGCATGTAAACTTGACGGCCGTTGAGGGGCAGAGCCTCAATTTCTTTGCCCTGAATCAACGTTCCGCCGGAGCCGCTCGCTGTCTCAATCATCGGGGGAGTGCTGGTTACCGTGACGGTTTGAGAAACGCTGCCCACTTGCAGTTTGAAATTCAGACCATAGGACTGCGCTACAATCAAATGCACGTTTTCTTGAACGTGCGTCCGAAAGCCGGGGGCTTTCACGGTAACAGTGTAGGTTCCCGGAAGCACGTAGGGGATGAAATAGACCCCGGCGCCGGTCGTTTTCGCGCTGTAGGTCTGGCCGGTCGATTGCATGACGGCAGTTACTGTAGCGTTGGGAACAACCGCCCCTGACGGGTCCGTTACCTGCCCGGACAGTTTTGCCCGGAAATCTTGAGCACATATGAATTGTGCGCTCATTAGCATCAGAACGCCAATAAGTGCAGCTAAGCGCATACTAAAACCTTTCATCGCAATCTCCTTTTCTGAGCTATGCCAGTTTCCCGAAGAGATATTCGGGGCCCCATTCCCTTGCAGACATCGGGCCTGCCCCTAGACGCGAACGATTTCGCGGCGTTAAAATGACGTAAAGTATGAGATATTGTCTTTAGCCAATGTTGAATTGATTCTGAATGAATTATGAAGCAGATTGGGAAACAATTCTTCGAGTTTAGTCCGTTTCACGTTGATACCACGGAGCGCCTCCTGTTTCGGGGTGGGGAGTGCGTCCCGCTGCCCGTGAAGGTCTTCGATACGCTTCTCGTTCTCCTGCAGAGTAACGGCCGCATTTTGACCAAAGATGAGTTGATGGAAAAAGTCTGGCCGCATAAGGTCGTGGAAGAAAACAACCTCGCCCAGAGCATCTCAGCCCTCCGGAAGGTTCTCGGTGAGGGACTCCCCGGAGGGCAGCGATGCATAGAAACCATTCGGGGGCGGGGCTACCGCTTTACTGCAAGAGTTGAGGAGGTCGAGGAAATCGTCACCCGCCTTCCTGTTCGATCCGTCGCTGTTCTCCCTTTCCGGCCCTTGGGTGCCGTCACGGAGGACTTCGTCAGCCTGAGCTTAGGGGTGGCGAATGCGTTGATTATCAGGCTTAGCAAGCTGGGGCAGATTACGGTCAGACCGATAACCAACAGCGTTATTCGATACTTGGATCAAGACCAGGACCTCAATGTGATTGGCCGCCGGCTGAATGTGTCTTTCCTGATCGAAGGGACGATCGAGACATTTCATGAAAAAATCCGCGTGACCGCCCGGCTCATTCGCGCCCGTGATGGTGAGTCGCTTTGGGCTGTGAAATTCGACGGCGAGTGCGACGACATTTTCACCCTCGAAGACTTCATCTCGGACCGGATCATGGATGAGTTGGCGCGACGGTTGGGGGGCAACCGCCGCGAGACGCGGATGAAACGCGAAACCCAGGATATGGAGGCTTACAGCTTTTACCTTAAAGGGCGATACTTTTGGAGCAAGAGGACAGAAGACGGGCTAAAAACGAGCGTGGAGTACTTCCGCCGGGCCGTCGACAAAGACCCCGATTACGCACTCGCTTACACCGGCTTGGCCGCATCCTTTGTTTTGCTTGGCTTTTATGGAGGATTGCCCCCGGATGAAGCCTTTCCCGAAAGCAGAGCCGCGGCGTTAAGAGCCCTGGCGATCGATGACGGTTTGGCGGAAGCGTATGGCTGTCTGGCCTATACTCACCTGAACTATGACGTCGACTGGCCAGGCGCAGAACGAGAATTTAAGCGCGCTATCGAAGCGGACCCGAACTGCGCAATGGCGCATCAATGGTACTCCGATTACTTGTCGGCCGTCGGGAGGTTTGGTGAGGCCCGTAAAGAAATCGGGCTGGCCCAGGAACACAATCCAGTCTCGCTGATGATCAACGCGAACTTAGGCTTGCCCTATTACTGGTCGCGCCGGTATGACCAAGCCATTGAGATCTTCCAAAGGGCGCTTGAAATGGACGAGAATTTCCCTTCAACCCACCTTTATTTGGGATTTGCTTATACACAAAAGGGGAGATTCGAAAACGCGATCAGCGAGTGTCAAAACGCTGTGAGCCTCTCCAAAGGGAGCCCGGTGATGCTGGCGGCGCTGGGATGTGCTTTCGCGGCGTTCGGGCAAACACAAAAAGCTCGACAGGTGCTCGACCAATTACAGGCATTGTCGACGAAACGCTACGTCCCCTTGTACGATCAGGCTCTCGTCTACGCCAGTTTGGGGCAAAAGGGTCAGGCGCTGCGCTTGTTGCAGCAGGCGGTCGAGAAACGCTCGGGCCGGATCATTTTCCTCCGGGTTGATCCCTATTGGGAGAGCCTTTCCTCTGACGCACGATTTACAAACCTTCTGCAGAAACTTCGTCTTGGACCTGCCGACTGACGCACGGAGGCCGTTGCGCCGACGGCGCGCACTTTTTCTCTCTTCAAACCCTGGAGTGCCAGGACGAGTCTGGCTGATCTTGTGAACTGAAAAGAGTTTACCTTGCAGCGGGTAGACTACAGGCCAAACCGAAAACCAAACCCCAAAACCAAGATACAACCCACTCCTATCGTTTGGCCGGTATGGAAGTTCCCTCTACTGTAATAAGTGACTGGATGGGCTATGGAAGCGTGCGGGATGGCTTGATTGAGGGAGTTCTGTCGAACTGGACGGTCAGGGTTGTGTAAGGAGGCAGCGCGACATCGCGCCCGCGCCGCGTGAGCCAGTACACACCTGAGAAGCCCAATCCCACCAACCGCGCGGTTCCGGCGGTCGATGCGTCGGTGGCGGTCGACAGGATAGCTTCCGCAATAAGCTGGCAGGCGTCATCTGCCTCCTTGGAAATTCCTGCACTGATTCCCAGTTCAACCAGCGCGCGCTTTTTGCCGAGGCTTCCGCCCTTCAACCCGCCTTCCGAACTCACTTTCAGTTGCGATCCTTGATCCACTCCAACCCCCGCCAGCGATGCAGCGATTGGAAGACTGGTTCCTGCGGGGAGAATGATGTGGTTGAAGGTAAGATATAACGATCCCGGCCTGCTGAGCCGGCGCGCCGGAGTGCGCTTGGCGACCAATCCTTCGAAGACCGTGCCTTCCGGCAGCATCACGCCTGAATTCAAACGCAGCGGCTCAATCAGAAGGGCTTTGAAGGTCTCGCCCGCGCGGCTTTTCGAGGCGCTCAACGAGCCTAGAAGAGCAAGCTTTGCTTTAGTCCCCGCGCTCGCCGTCTTGATCTCCGCGAGAGCCGCGCGACTCGGGGCAGATTCCGGGATTCGAGGCGAATTCTGGTCAACGACCAATTCATAGTTAGGGCCAGACGCCTTTTTGTTCCTCGCAGTCCGCTTTGCCTTCTCTGCTGCAGCCTTCGCACCAGACTTCGCACGTTTTTTGGTTTTCAGGGACGCGCGCACTTCTTTAACCACGGAAACAGAGGTTACTCGCAAGCGCAATCGGCTGCCGTCGGGCAAAGTAACGTCGGCAAAATCAAAGGCGGGACATTTCTTGTACTTCGGAGCAAAATATTGGAGTGGCCAGGGCAGGAAGACGCTGTATCCACTATGCCCCCTTGGCCGGCGCTCGAGACGCGCGACAGGCAACGAAATCCGGCTATCCTTCGGGACGGCCAGCCGGGCGCCGAAAAATACATTTCGCACCACCTTGCCTTGCAGCGTGTCACCGGGTTTCAAGTGGGAAAACTTCGCTGAATGATCGAAGCGCGCCTCGACAAACGCAGGTGCGATGGGCTCGCGACCCTCCACTGCTGGCCTCGCAAAAAGGCGCAGCGGCCGGATGCCGGCCAAAATCAAGATTCCCGCAAACGCATAAACTTTTATTTTCATCGCTGGCTGTATTCCTGCTGCAAGGCGGGCTCCAACGCCTAATCATCTCCGACAGGGGCGAAGGCTTGCCCATTTTTCGCGGATATCCTCCCGCCCCAGGAGCAGTCCCGTTTCAAGAGGCCTTGCATGGATTCCATCCCAAGGGGAAGCGTCGATCTCGTAGGGCTCAGTTGGAATCCAACCGGAATCCTGTCAAGGTCGAGCCGCTATTTTTTCTCTTCTGCTTCGGCGGCATGGTTTGTTGGCACCGGAATGGGCATGTGGCATTGCCCGTCGAAATATCCACCTGGTTCTACGATGAGCGCGGCCGTATAAATGTCTCCCAGGACGACCCCGTGAGCCTTGATTTCTACCTTTTCAGTGGCGTGGATGGCTCCCTTCACCTTGCCGGCCACGCTCACCAGCTTGGAGTGGATTTCACCTTCAACCTCGCCAAGCTCGGCCAGAACCAGAACTCCTTCGCAGCGGATTTCACCTTTCAGGTGCGTGTTTAGACGGACCATGCCGGTGGCGATGCTCAGCCTGCCCTCGAACTCTACGCCGGGCTCGAGCAGCCCAACCAGTTCCTGGTCGCCAAAATCGTCGGGTTGCCGCCTGCGTAGTAAATCGCGAAAAGTAAACGCCATAAGGCCTCCCCTGCGCCGCGGGCTTGTGACGCGGCCGATAAAATAAAATATTACCTAATTATAATATAGTATTCTCTAGTTGATTATCTGATCATAAATACGGCCCAGATCCTCCGCGGAGAAGTAGCTGATTTCAATTTTGCCGCGTTTCTCGCTGCCCACGACGCGCACCCGGGTTCCCAGGGCGCGCTCGAGCTCAATCACCGCGGCGCGAATGTTCGGGTCGATCGCTGGCTCGGGCTTGACGGCATCCGCCTGTTTAGGGACCGCTCGGCTCGCGATCAGGCTTTCCAGCTTGCGGACCGAGAACTCTTTTTCAATGACCATGCGGGCAAGCTTTTTCTGTGCGTCCGGAGGCGTTACTGCCACGAGCGAGCGAGCGTGGCCGGCTGAGATCTTGCCTTCCGTCAGCAGCTTCTGAACTTCGGGGGCCAGGGCAAGCAGCCGTAGCGAATTGGTGACGGTGGAACGGTTGACTCCCAGACGCTCTGCAATCTGCTCGTGAGTAAGGTTGAACCTTTTCTGGAGCTGGTCATAAGCATGGGCGACTTCGAGGGGATTGAGCTGCTCCCTCATTAAGTTCTCTGTAAGAGCCAATTCGAGCGCCTCGTCGTCCGCTATATTTCGAATGACGGCGGGAATCGTTTCGATCCCGGCCTTGGTGGCGGCGCGCCATCGTCTTTCACCGGCAACCAGTTGATAGCGTTCACCGGCTGGCCGGATGAGAATTGGCTGAAGGATGCCCGTTGCCCGAATCGAGTTGGCGAGATCTTCTAAGGCGCTTTCGGAAAGCTCGGTCCGTGGCTGGAAAGGGTTGGGATCGATAAGAGTGATTTGGATTTGTTCGAGTCCCTTGAAGGCAGCCGGCGCTTCCGTTTCTCGAAGGAGGGCGTTAATCCCGCGTCCCAATGCCTTTCTGGTCATGGCTGATAACCTCCTTGGAAAGTTGCAGATAGCTTTCTGACCCGCGACATTCTGGGTCGTAGATAATGACAGGCTTGCCGTGGCTTGGGGCCTCTGCCAGGCGAACATTCCTGGGAATCATTGTGTTAAAGACTTGGTCTCCAAAAAAGTCCTTGAGGTCGTCTCGGACCTGGTGAGACAGGTTCGTCCGCTCGTCAAACATGGTGAGCAGGATGCCCTCAATCGCCAGTTTGGGGTTGTGGGCGCGTCGTACACGGATCAGCGTATCCAAAAGCTCCGAGACGCCTTCCAGGGCAAAATACTCGCACTGGATGGGGACTAGGACAGAGTCAGCGGCCACAAGGGCATTAAGCGTAAGCAAATCTAAAGCAGGTGGACAATCAAGGATAATATAATTGAACTTATCGCGCAGGGGTACCAATTTGCTTCTTAGAACTTGCTCTCTGTCGGTCCTTGAGACCATCTCAACATTAGCGCCCACAAGGTTCTTATCAGAGGGAATCAAATGAAGTCCCTCAACTGGACCGGGAAGGATAAGTTCTTCTAGGGAAGCATCCAGGATAAGGGAATTGTAAAGGGAGCGGCGCGAGGGGTCTTTGGAGAAGCCAAACCCGCTTGTCGTATTGCCTTGAGGATCGCAGTCGATTACAAGCGTCCACATGTCATGGGTAGCAAGGGCTGCCGCAAGGTTAATCGCGGTGGTTGTCTTTCCAACTCCACCTTTCTGGTTCGCTATGGCAATAACACGTCCCATTGTTGCGATCCCTTTCTTCGAGCAACCGAAACTACCAGACCTGGGGATATTAGGCAAGGTGAAAAGGAATGTTCCACGTGAAACGTCCTTTGGAAATGGCTTTGCAATCCAGTGTGTTCGCCTTGGCCATGAGGATAAAGTTATGAAACATCAACCTTTGTTCCAATAAGGAGCCGCCTTTCCCGAGTGAAGGGAATAGGAATGAGATCCTTCCACTGGATTTGCAGGTCCGTCCCGAGAATTTCCTCTGCTTGATTGCTTCCAATCCAAAGGCAAAGGTGTCCGAACGCCTTAAGACAATCGACGGCGCTTGGTATCACACTGGGGAGATTCCCAACCGCGCGAATAGTAATAATATCAAAAGATTCGCCCGCATGTTGCCGAGAAAACTCTTGGATTGTAGTTCCTGCGACGCTAACCGACCCTAACTGACATATATTGGCCACCTCCTTTAGGAAGGCCCGCTTTTTGCCAACAGGCTCAAGCAGCAATACTGTCATCCCAGGATTGAGGATCTTTAAAGCCAAACCTGGAAATCCTGCCCCACTTCCGATGTCCATCAAACTACCTGCCAATGGAATGGCTTTGGAAAGAAGAAAGCTCTCCGCGAAGTGCCTGGTCACGCACTCCTCGGGAGTACGGATGGCAGTTAGGTTGATCTTCTCATTCCAACGCAACAGCAGATTGAGGTAGGTCAGAACTTTTTCAACCTGGCTATCGGAAAGATCAAGTTCGTAGGGTTTCAGTAATTTGTGCACCGCGCGACTGGACAACATGCCACGATATTTTAGAATCCCGCCCTTAAACAAT
>JAJYHU010000109.1 GCA_021784615.1 Acidobacteriota bacterium
CGGGACGCTGCTCGCCAGGTTGATGTATCCGACAATGCTGACCCCGTGCTCGACCACCACTTCGCACGCGCGCGTCAACTCACAGTTGCCGCCGCGCTCGGCGGCAAGATCCACGATCACTGAACCCGGAGCCATGCTTGCCACCATCGCCTTCGTCACCAGAACCGGTGGCTTCTTGCCGGGAATCACAGCCGTGGTGATGACCACGTCGCTATCCGCCACCACGCGCCCCAGCAACTCCCGCTGCCGTTGATAAAAGGTCTCGTCCTGCGCCTGGGCGTAACCCCGGGCATCCTGCGCGTCCTTCGCCTCGATCGGCAACTCGACAAATCGGCCCCCCAGGCTTTGGATCTGCTCCTTCACGGCAGGACGGACGTCATAGGCTGAAGCGACTGCTCCCAGCCTGCGGGTTGTGGCAATCGCCTGGAGCCCGGCCACGCCCGCGCCGATAATGAACGCCCGGGCCGGGGTGATGGTTCCCGCCGCCGTCGTCAGCATGGGGAAAAGGCGCGGCAGCATGTCCGCCGCCAGCAGCACCGCCTTGTACCCACAGATTGTCGACATCGAGGAAAGAGCGTCCATGCTTTGCGCCCTGGTAATTCTTGGCATCAATTCCACGCTGAAGGCGGAAACGCCCCGGGCGGCAATCTCCCGAAGGGTGTCGACCGATCCGAGCGGCCGCAGAAAGCCTACCAGCGTCTGGTCGCGCCGCAGAAGCGGGAGGTCGGCCTTGCCCGTCTTGTCGTTGGAACCATGGCAGAGAACCTGGACCACGATGTCCGCAGCCTTGAAAACCTCCTCGCGGCTTCCATAGACCTTTGCGCCTTTATCCGCATATTCCTTATCCAGATATCCGGCATTCGCGCCCGCTCCGGCTTCAATGCCAACTTCGAATCCCGATTTTATTAAGGATGGAACAACGGCGGGTATCAACCCGACACGCCGCTCTTCAGGAAAGATTTCCTTTGGAACACCTATGATCATGACAACTCCTCTCTCCTTCTGCCCTTTCCCGGCTTCTGTCCCGATCGGACTTCAACTTGCCCAAAAAAAATCAGCCCCACAGCTTTCGGCGCCGTCCATCAGCCCAAACGAGATATTCTGCGCTTTTTTTTCCTTAAACGGTGTGATTCCCGTCACACCGGCGCGTGACATATGACACGCTTCACACCCATTCGACTCCGGCATCCTACTCGAGGCATAAAAGAAAAGCCTTATTTGATCACAAAATGGCCAAGATCAAAAGCCATCACAAACATTTCGCACGTTCAGAAGTATGTTTTCTCGAGCGCGCGAACCCCAGCACACCGTGTATAATTTGAACCTATAAAGGAGACATCATGGCACCTATGTATAGTTTTCGGAAACGCTTGGGTTACATTCTGCTTTCTCTATTTGTAGTCGCGTGTTCTCTTGCCGTCTTGACGCCGGCGCTCGACGCTCAGCAAAAGCCTTCCGCAGCGGAGATTGACCGCCGCGTGGACGCGATGCTCGCTAAACTGACTCTCGCGCAAAAAATCAAACTTATCGGCGGCGAGGATGGCATGTACACGTACGCCATGCCGGAGATTGGCCTGCCCCGGCTCAAGATGTCCGACGGGCCGGTCGGCGTCCGAAGCTGGGGTCCGGACACGGCATACGCAGCAGGCATCGGGCTTGCGGCCTCGTGGGACGTGGCTTTAGCAAGACAAGTCGGCGTCTCGCTCGGGCAGGACGCGCGGGCGCGCGGAGTGAATTTTATTCTCGGTCCCGGCGTCAACATCTACCGGGCGCCGATGAGCGGGCGCGACTTCGAATATTTCGGCGAAGACCCTTATCTGGACGGGCAGATTGCCGCCCATTACATCCTGGGCGTGCAGAGCCAGGACGTCGTAGCCACCGTGAAGCACTACGACGCGAACAATTCCGAGTACGACCGCCATCGATCGAACTCCATCGTCGATGAGCGCACCCTGCGTGAAATTTACCTGCCTGCATTCGAAGCTGCCGTGAAAGAAGGTCACGTCGGCGCCGTGATGAATTCCTACAACCTGGTCAACGGCGAGCATTCAACCCAGAACAAGTTTCTCGATACGGTGGTCCTCAAGAAGGACTGGGGTTTCCGCGGCATATTGATGTCGGACTGGGGCGCCACTCACGACGGCGTTGCCGCAGCCAACGCCGGGCTCGACCTTGAGATGCCTACGGCGGATTATATGAACGCGAAAACGCTTTTGCCCGCCATCAAGTCCGGAAAGGTTTCCGTCGCGACTATTAATGACAAGGTGCGGCGCATTCTGCGGGTGGCGCTCGAGTTCGGCTTCTTCAACCACAACCAGTTGGACCTGCGCATTCCCCTTTACAATCAGCAATCCAACGCCGCCGCCCTGCGTTCGGCTGAAGAGGGCATGGTCCTGCTCAAGAACGAGGGGAATCTGCTGCCGCTCAATTTGAGCCGGGTACACTCCATCGCCATCATCGGGCCAAATGCCTATCCGGCCGTCGCCTCGGCGGGCGGCAGCGCCCACGTCACGCCTTTTGACCCCGTCAGCTTTATGATCGGCTTGAGCGATGCCTTGGGAACCGGCACGAATGTTTACTGGAACCGCGGCGTGAAGGAAGTCGAGGACATCTTCAGCAGCAGCAGTTTCGCCACGAATGAGCAGGGTACCAAGCCCGGTCTCAAGCAGGAGGAATTCTCGAACGCCGACTTCAGCGGCCAGCCGGCCAGGGTGGATGCCGTAGGCCCACTGGCCTCGAAGTCCGCTCCCATCCTTCCTACCGGGCAACCGGTCAAGGCGATTCGTTGGTCCGGCTATTACATTCCCAAAACCTCCGGACTTGTGCGTTTTATCGCTGCCGTCGGTCCCTGGGATTCCTACCGTCTTTATGTAAACGATAAGCTTGTTCTCAACGTAACGCCGAATTTCGGCATCGCCCCCATGGCTGCGGATGTCGATCTCACTGCGGGGCAGCCCGCTGCCGTGCGCCTGGACTACGTGCTGGCTTCTGGCAGCATTCAAGCCCGGCTTGGGGCGATTCCGGTTAGCGAGATGCTGGAGCCCAATGTCAGGAAAATTGCCGCTCAGGCAGACGTCGTAGTATTGTCCGTGGGCTTTAACTCGGATATCGAAGGCGAGGGTTACGACCGGTCGTACCGCCTGCCTCCGGGCCAGGATGAACTGATTAAGGCCGTGCTCGATGCAAACCCGCATACGATCGTGCTGTTGACCTCCGGAGGGAGCGTGGACACAAGCGGATGGATCAACCGCGTGCCGGCGTTCATCCAGAGCTGGTATAGCGGCTCGGAAGGAGGCCGCGCGCTGGCTGCGCTGCTCACGGGCAAAGTGAACTTCTCAGGCAAACTGCCCATCACCTGGTGGCGGCGCGTTGAGGATAATCCAACCTACAAAAACTACTATGAGGATCCCGGCACGCATAATGTGCGATACCGGGAAGGCATCTTCATAGGCTATCGAGCTGTCGGCCACGACGGGCAGCCGGCGCCGCTGTATCCCTTTGGCTACGGGCTTTCCTACACCCGCTTCGCCTTCAGCCACCTGAGCGTCACTCCAACCGACGCCAGCCCGGACGGCCCCATCAATGTCGCCTTCAGCGTCCAGAACACCGGCCGCCGAGCCGGCGCCGAGGTTGCTCAAGTCTATGTTGGCGATCCTTCCGCCACCGTGCCGAGGCCTGAGAAGGAGTTGAAGGCGTTCAAGCGCGTCATGCTGAAACCGGGCGAGACCCAACGTGTTTCCGTCACCTTGAACCGCCGCTCGCTCGCCTATTGGAGCACCAAGTCTGAAGGCTGGAAGGTTGACCCCGGCAAGTTTGTTGTCTACGTCGGAGACTCTTCCCAGCATGTGCCGCTCGAGGCGCCCTTCACCGTCCGGTAGAAGACCGCGAGTTCAACCGGACCGGCGGCTCTGCCGCGTCACGGCTTAAACCTGAAGGGTCTTGCCGCAAGGCAGATCCCTCAGGCGGCAAGCGCCAGGCAGGCCGCACACAGAAACGGCTTAGCGCCGCGCCGGCGTGCCCGCCAGAATGTCTTCAAAGAAGCGACCCTTATCGCGGTCAGAGACCAGATACCGCGAAATCGCCATGATGTTGTCGTGATCGCCGGCATGCCGTCCGTTAAGAGCCAGCGCCGCCTGATAGCCGGCTTCGCGAGCCTTCCGCATAAGTTCTTGATCGTAGATTCCATACGGCCAGGCCAGCATCGTTACGTTGATTCCCAGCTTCCTGTCCAGCGTCTGTTTGGAGCGCTGGAATTGGAACTTCACAAACTTGTCGTACTGTGCCGGCGTTAAGCGCCTCTTTTCAACTTTGAAATTGGGGTGCCAGTAGGTGTGCGACTGAATGTCAAAAAGTCCGGTAGCCTTGAGCGCCCGCAACTGTTTCCAGGTCATCGCATAGGAGGCGTTCGAAATGGCCGAAGGATAGATGAAGAGCGTCACCGGAATCCGGTATTTCTCAATCAGCGGAAGCGCTCGCGCATAAACCGACTCATGGCCGTCGTCCATGGTGATTATCACGGAACGAGGCGGCGGCGCAGCCGCTTTTCCCAGCCGGTAATCCACATACTGCGAGAGAGGAATAAAGTGGTAGCCGTGCTCTTCGAGGTATTGAAGCTGGAACTCGAACACGGGCATGGTCACCGTCATGCTGTCGGCCCGATAGGTGTTGAACCTGTGATAGTCAAAGATCAGAACTTCATGCTCGGGATTCGCGCTCGTGCCCACGGCCCGGCCGGCGCCCTTCACCGGCGTCGCAAAAAATCCGCCGGCGGCCAGCAACAACGCGAAGAATAAAATGCTGCTTCTTGTTTGGAAAGATCCGCTCATAAGACGTCCTTTTTTGCCTTGCTGGGAAGTTGCGCGGAGGGCATTGTGAGAGTGCTCAGCAAAAGCGTTGGGTCTGGGGTCAAACTTGGCGTCCGCCATTCGGGAACACCTGCGGGCTGGCGCGGTAACTGCCTGGGCAGGCAAGAAGATTTCGGCTGGATTTTTAAGGCCCTTTATTTTCAGCACTTTGACTGAGCGCTTGTTATCTCCGTTTTCGGTTCGTTTTTTTGGCGTTTGTTTATTTCCAATAAGATGGCTAGCTTCGTTTTAGCTTTGTTTTCGGTTCGTTTCGGCTGTTTTTTCCACAGCCCCCTTTTGTTTTCAATAACTTCCTAGCTTCGTTTTTGAAAAAAAGAATTCTTTTTTTCTGCCTCTTGCCCTTTAAAAAGAAAATCGCTCATCTCGATCGCTTCCCCATCTCGGCCTTCAGGCCTCGCGGCCGGCGGCCCATGCCTTTCCCAGCCGCTTCCAATACCCACCACACTAGCCTATCACAAGAAACCGCGATGTCAAGCGAAATCTGCGGAATTATATACTTGACAAGCCCACAATTTCCTGATACGCTTAGTTCATGGAGAACACGAATATGAACCTAGTTGATCTTGCACAGCACTTCAGCAACGACGATAGCGCCCGCGAATTCCTTGAAAAGCAGCGTTGGCCTGACGGCCCGGTTTGCCCGCATTGTAAGGTGGTGGGCGAAGCCTACCGTTTGAAGCCGACTGCGAACGGCAAGACGCATGTCCGCAAAGGCGTCTGGAAATGCGCGGGATGCCGGAAAGAATTCACCGTGACGGTCGGGACGATTTTTGAGGACAGCCACATTCCGCTTCATAAATGGCTGTTGGCCTACCACCTACTATGCGCCAGCAAAAAGGGAACGAGCGCCCATCAGCTTCACCGTATGCTTGGAATCACGTACAAGTCCGCGTGGTTCATGGCGCATCGGATTCGCTACGCGATGAGTCAGGAGCCGTTATCATCAAAACTCAATGGCATAATCCAAATGGACGAAACTTATATTGGCGGCAAGTTCCGTGCGGGGCCGGAATTCACAAAGCCCGGCGAAAGGCCAAAGGATCGTCTGCCTGGGATAGCTAACAAAGCCGCTGTGGTCTCTGTCCTACAGCGCGGGAACCGCGTCCAATCCCGGCACGTAGAGCACGTAACAGCTAAGAATCTGAAGCCCATCATCGAAGAAATGACTGCCCAAGATGCTCACTTGATGACGGACGATTCGACGGTTCTGGAAAGCGCAGGGGGCAATCGCAAGCACGATACAGTGAATCATTCCGCGAAGGAATACGTTCGGCGAGAAAACGGAGTCTGCATCACAACGAACAGTGTTGAGGGATATTTCTCGATTCTGAAGCGCGGGGTCAACGGCGTTTACCACCATTGGAGCAAAAAGCATCTTTACCGCTATCTAAGTGAGTTCGATTTCAGATATAATGCGCGGGACATCTCTGACGGTGAGAGGACATCCCTCGCCGTCAAGGGTTCTGCCGGAAAGAGGTTAATGTACCGGGACTCAAAAAGCGTTGCCTGGAAAAGCAAAAGCCGTGACTGCGAATCACGGCTCTAAAACTCTTGGTTTGATAGTGGAAATTAACGGTGCTGCGAACGCCGTTCTTTGTCTTCCAAGTATAAGTGTATCATGGGGAGGCAATCATGGCTAGCCGAACTATCCAGTACCGCTTCAAAATCGAAGCCTATAACCCAGAATCTATTCCTATGAGCCGCTTAGCCGAATACATGGGGCAGCTAGCAGTGCTCCTGGGCAGTCGGGACAACGTTCATTTTCATCACCTTGAAGCTGGTAGCACGGTATTAGTAGAAGACATCGAATTCGAGGCTGAACCCAAGGTTCGAGAGCGAATAAACGGGGTTCGCAACCGAACGGGGCCGGAGGATGCCATCGCAGCATACGGGAGGATTAACAGGATACTCCGCGAAGACAATGGAAGCGCAATGCTGGACGCTCAAACCAAACTTGACACAGATGAATTCAATAACGTAATCCGTTTCCCAGGAAGAGACGCCAGCGAAGCCGAGAAATTTGACTCGATTTTCCAGTCGGGTTCGGTCGATGGTTTATTGATCCGCGTGGGCGGCAAGGACGAAACGGTTCCTGTTTACTTGGAAGAAGCAGGAACCACCCATCGATGTACCGCAAATCGGGATATGGCAAAAAGGTTGGCACTCCTTCTCTTTGAAGTGGTGCGTCTGCATGGAACCGGGAAGTGGAACCGAGACGACTTCGGAAATTGGATTATGGAGAGCTTTAGGATTACGGACTTTGAGAAACTAGATACTAGCTCCTTGCACGAAGTGGTAAGTCGGCTACGGGCAATCAAAAGTGAAATCCAGAAAATGGATGACCCGATCACGGAACTGGATAAGTTGCGGCATGGCTCCGGGGAAGAATAATGGCCCTTTTTGACAACACGTTCCTGTGCCTTTTGTTCCACCCAACCGCTCGACCGCCAAACGACTCCAATAATAACCCAGTAACTAGATGCAGGGACCGGATCGACCACCTTGTTTGGCAACTTGGAGAGCGTGGAACAAAGATTATCATACCGACCCCCACGCTTGCGGAATTGCTGGTTATCGCTGGCCCTAACTATGTGAAATATCTTAACGAGATAAATGGCCGTGCATGCTTCAAGATTTCTGACTTTGACCAGCGAGCCGCAATTGAAACCGCCCTTCAAATGGCATCTTCCATCAGTACGCACGACAAGAGATCAGGAACATTATCGCCGTACCAGAAGGTTAAGTTTGACCGCCAGATCGTTGCGATCGGTAGGGTTGAAGGCGTGAAAACCATCTACTCGGATGACAGGGACATAAAATCCTATGCCGAGCAGTTAGGAATCCCTGTTGTCCGCGTGGAAGATTTGCCGCTTCCGCCTCCTGTCCAGACGAGTATGGAGGACGCTTTTAATAACCCTGAACAAAAGGGAGAGATGGAATAGCCGCAGATGCGAAAGACAAAGCTCTCATTGTATCCACTAAAGCTCGACGAAGTGATCTCGGACGTTCTGAAGGTCAAGCCGGAGCGGAAACAAAAGCCCCAGACGAAGGCGAAGCGGAAGCCTAAGCCCAAATAGTACGCCTAGCTTACTCAATACCCTCCAACCAACTTGGGCTTGTCAAAGGTATAATTCCGGAAATCTCGGGCAAACGGCCCATCCCCGGTGCTCCCGCGGCCGACTGAGAGTTTATTGGACGCTCGTGGATATTCTTCGCTCACGCGGGTGGGACAGCCGGGTTCAATGAACAGTTCGCCATTGCAGAAACCTCTGCGGCTCCATGTCTGGCGGGTGTTCTCAAGCTGCCCGCCTCGAACCGTCCGGTTATCTTGTACCTCGCGGGCATTTGTGCCAGACTGGTTGGGGCTGCTCCACGCGGTTGGCTGGCTGTGGAGTCAGCGACAACTGCATGGATTCTCACAAAACACGGTTATCCCGGGTTCAAAATAACAGTCACTCCCCAGCTTCCCGTTTCTTTCTGGCCAGCACGATCGTTGGCCTCCTTGTCGGAATCTTTGAAGCGGCTCTTCTGTGGACGGTTCCCCGCGGCTACGTGCTGCTCGGTCCGTATGTGGGTGTGCCGTACGTTATCTGGTTCCTGGTCCCCCTTGTGGACATGGCGTTCTTTGCCCTGCTGGGCCTTGGTCTGGGATGGGCGTCCGGCCCGACCCGCCACCAGCAAACTCTGGCGGCCCTCCTCGCGAGCGTAACAGCAACTTTTGTGGCGCTGATGCTGCATTGGTATCACCGTCAGATGAGCCTTACGGCGTTTTCGCTGCGCGGCCACTTCTTTGTTCCTCTAGCCTGTCTTGCCTTCACATTCTTGGCGTCCCTGGCAGCTCTTCGCCTGGTGGGAAACCGGGTGGGCGGATTTTTCGGGTACTGGGTGGATGCTCTGGCCAAACCAGCGGCATGGGGTTTGCTCGCGGCAACCGTTGCAGCCGCTGTAGGAGTTGGAACCTTTATCGTAAGGACTTCTTATCCTGCCATCCCTGCGAACGCTGCGGCCGCGCCTCCGGCCACGAGCCCCAACATTATTCTCATCACGCTCGACACGGTGCGGGCGGACCATTTGTCTTCCTACGGCTATTCACGCGAGACAACGCCCCATCTCGACCAGTTTGCGCAAGAGGGCGTGCTGTTTGAAAACGCCATCGCCCCCGCCTCGTGGACACTGGCTTCTCACGCCTCGATTTTCACGGGCTTGCTTCCCCATCAGCAGGGAGCCGACTGGACGGTTCCGCTCGGGCCGGGTCCGCACACCCTGGCGGAGGTTCTCCGCTCGCGCGGCTACGAAACGGCCGGATTTACCGCCAACACTTATTGTGAAAAAGTTTGGGGCCTGGGGCGCGGCTTTGAGACGTATAACGACAACAACGATTCCCTCCGGCAGAACCTGGCGCAGACGTTTGTCGGGGAAGCCATGGTTCAGCCCCTCTACCAGGATTTTTGCCGGTATGATGTTTTTTACCGCCGCGACGCCCGGCAGTTGAACGGAAGCATTTTCCGCTGGTTTCGGCGCCGCACGAAGCGTCCTTATTTTCTTTTCATCAACTATTTTGACGCCCACGATCCTTACTTAACTTCCCGTTCCTACAATCACCGTTTCGGCAGCGTTTCAACCCCTTTGATGCGCAGCGTGCACCTTGAGGCTGATCGCAGGCAGCCGTCAGAACGGCTCAGTGCGAGTGCGCAGGCAGCCGTTGTTTCCGGTTATGACAATTGCCTCGCCTATCTCGACAATCAGGTTGGCCGCTTGTTGCAGCATCTCCGCCAGTCGCCGGGATGGCAAAACACCATCGTCATTATCACCGCTGACCACGGGGAGGAGTTTGGCGAGCATGGTTATTATGGCCACGGTTACGATCTCTACCGGGAAGTCTTGCACGTGCCGCTGATCATCGTGGGCCCGGGAGTGCCGCGTGGCGTGCGCATTCAGAATCCGGTGGGAATTCTCGAGTTGTTCTCAACCGTCCTGGATATGGCCGGCGGCGGCAACACGCCCTTCAGCCGCTATAGCCTCGCAAGATTCTGGAATCCCGCTTTCAAGCCGCAGCCTTTTGATGACGCCGTTGTCTCCGAGGTGGATCACTTTGTCATCCAGGAAAAGGGAGACGCGATGATCAGCCTGACGACCCCGCAATGGCAATACATTTATGACTCGGCGGGCCGCCAGCAGCTTTACCGCTGGACCACCGACCCACGGGAACAGAGTAACCTGGCGGCTTCCCCTGACGA
>JAJYHU010000159.1 GCA_021784615.1 Acidobacteriota bacterium
CATGCGTATTGCTGACCCCTCGTTTTCATCCTCGCTCCATCATTGGCAAACCAAACTCCCATCGGGACCGATCGAGCAAACCTTGCTGGTGACGTCTTCACCCTCAGGCTCCGACATCAGCGGGTAGCGCCTTGGTGTCAAGAGACTCTGCGGCTTTCCGTCTCTCCCCGCGCATTATACCTCCTGCACGGCGGCGATTTTGCAGAAAAAGCGCTTCTTCAGGCGCGATGGATGCGATAGGGTTCTGGCAGGAGTTCTCCGCATGGACCGGCAAGAGTTGCGGCGAAAAATGCAATGAGCTTGAGGGTGCGTGAAAGCAGCGGCGGGAAAACCGCGGCCGGCTCTATACCGAAGGCCTGTTCTGCTGCTCGCGGCGCCCGAACTATCTGGGCGACCTGGTATTGTTCTCAGGACTGTGCATGATTTCCCGAGCGGCGGCCACGGCCATCGTTCCAGCGCTGATGCTCGCGGGCTTCGTGTTTGTGAATATTCCCGTGCCCGATGCGCACCTCAGCCACAAATACGGCGCCGAGTTCACGGAGTACGCCCGGCGGAAGCGCAAGCTGATTCCGCTTGTGTACTGGCGCGCGCGCAAGGGCGCTCCTGCTCCGCGCCGGCGGGAGAACCGGGAGTCGTGCGCGGCCGCGGCCGGCGCAGCGGCGCTTGGCCGCGCGGAGAAGACCGTGCAGCGGCCTCTTGGGAGCCTCGTAATATAGGCTATAAACAGCCTTGCAGGCGCCCGCATGCGACAAATGGGATTTTCGTCTTGAAAATGAAATCTAAATTTAAGTCATTATATACCAGCAGGTTATAAAACAGAAAGGGCTTTTGAAATCGCCCGCGCAGGCGATTCTGTTTCATCCCGGCACACCGGGCAGAATTTTCCTGCCGCAAAAACGTTTGCTACTCCGGCTCTTCGAACATGCGCCGCTCGGGCACGATGATGATGATCCCGGAATCGGTCACATGGTACTTCTTGCGGTCTTCCTCCAGGTTGTAACCGATCTCCGAGTGCTCCGGGATTTCAATGTGGCGGTCAATGATGGCGCGGCGAATGCGCGAATACCTTCCGACGTTGACGTGCGAGAAAAGGATGCAGCCTTCGATGTCCGTGTAACTGTTCACGCGGACGTTGGGGGAGATGATCGAGTGCGTCACGCGGCCGCCGGAGATAATCGATCCCTCGGAGACCATGGAGTCCGCGGCAATGCCCATGCGCCGCCCTTCTTGCGCGAAGACGAATTTGGCGGGCGGGTACTGCCGCTGGTAGGTTCGGATGGGCCAGCTTGCATCGTACAGATTGAACACCGGCGAAATGGAGACCAGGTCCATGTTGGCTTCGTAATACGCCTCCAGCGTTCCAATGTCGCGCCAGTACTTCGCCTCCTTGCGATTTTCGTCGACAAAGTCGTACGCGTAGACGAGCCCCTTCTCAATAAGTTTCGGGATGATGTCTTTGCCGAAGTCGTGGCTGGAGTTCGGGTCTTCGGAGTCGGCCATGCCGGTCTCGATCAGCAGATCGCGATTGAAGCAGTAAATCCCCATCGAGGCGTAGCATTTGCCGGGGTTCTGGGGCGAAGGTTTGGGAAGGGCAGGCTTCTCCTGCCAGCCGACGATGCGGTGCTGGGCGTCGAGTTCCGCTACTCCGAAGCGGGAAGCATCGGCCAGATCGACCTCGATGGTGCCGACGGTCACACCCGCTCCGGCGTCGATGTGCCGCTGAATCATCAACTGGTAATTCATCTTGTAGACGTGGTCGCCGGAGAGGATCAGAACGTACTTGCAGGGCTCGCTGCCGATGGAATAGAGGTTCTGGAAAATGGCGTCGGCCGTCCCGCGATACCAGTGCTCACCCACCCGCATCATGGGCGGCAGAATCTGAACGAACTCTCCCAACTCTCCCGCCAGCATGTTCCAGCCTTCGCGGATGTGCCGATTAAGGGAAAGAGCCTTGTATTGGGTCAGCACGAAGATCCGGCGCAAGTCGGAGTTGATGCAGTTGGACAGGGTGATGTCGATGATGCGGTAAATTCCGCCGAAGGTGACGGCAGGCTTGGCGCGATCTCGCGTCAAAGGGTAAAGGCGCTCTCCGGCGCCTCCTGCCAGCAAGCAAACCAGAGTATCCTTGACCACGAGAGCAGCCCTCCTTTAGCTGACGGTAAGAACTGGGCTGGGTCCGTAACCAATACCGAGCCTGAAGGTGTTCGATTCTCCTCTGTGAGGATTGGATTATATCAAAGGAAGCATGCTCCGCCGAAGCCGTTTATGAGTTTGCTTTCCCCCCGGCGGAAGTCCTAAGTCTGATCCCTTCAAACGCTCGGGCGAAAGCCGCTATGATATATTCGAAGAGTTTCCAGAATGATTCGGAGCGTGCCTGACGCAAAGCCAAGACCACCACGGGCTTGAGAGTTACGCAATGTCGGTCCGCAAGACGCTCGGGCGGCGTTATCCCGAGCCCTTGCACCCTTATCGCAATGAGTACGAGCGCGACCGCGACCGCATCATCCACTCCCGCGCTTTCCGGCGCCTGGAAAACAAGACGCAGGTTTTCACCCGGCGATATTCCGACCATTTCCGCAACCGTCTGACCCACACGCTCGAGGTGGCGCAGATCAGCCGCACGGTGGCGGGGGCGCTCGGCCTCAACACGGATCTCGTGGAAGCTCTGGCGCTGGTCCATGACGTGGGCCATCCCCCTTTCGGACACACCGGCGAGCGGGAGCTCAACCGCCTGATGGATGCGCACGGTGAACGCTTTGATCACAACCTGCACGCCCTGCGGATCGTCGAGCAGTTTGAACAAAAGTATGTGAATTTTCCCGGCCTGAATTTGACGTTTGAGGTTCGCGAAGGGATCATCAAGCACTCGCGCGATTACGACCCTGCGCAATATCCCGAACTTGCGGAGTATCGCCTTGACGAGCGCCCGCCGCTTGAGGCCCAGTTGATCGACGTGGCGGACGAGATTGCCTACAACTGCGCCGACCTTGACGATGGCTATGAAGCGAAGCTTCTTACCCTGGCCCAGATTCGCGAAAAGGTTCCGGTCTTTCGGCGATTCCTGCGGCCGGTTGAGCGGAAGTTCCCCGCCGCGCCCGAAAAGCTGAAATTCAATGAGGCTCTTCGAGGACTGATCGATGCCTTGGTTACCGACCTTATTACGGCCACGCAAAAACGCCTTGAAAAGATGGAAGTTCGGACGCTTGCCGACGTGCGCCGGGCGCCGCGCCGCCTGGTGGGGCTCAGCTCGCGCCTGGCGGGAGAGAATCAGGAACTGAAGGTGTTCCTGCAAGAAAACCTATACGCCCACCGGGAAGTCCGCGCCGAGCGCCAGAGGATCGTCCGGCGCGTGGAACAGCTCTTCGAATTTTTTATGGAGCATCCCCGCAGTTTGCCCGCCTTCTACGTCGCAAAAACCGGCGACGACCCTATCTACCGGGTGGTCTGTGATTACATCGCAGGCATGACCGACAACTACCTCGCCGACCAGCATAAAAAATACGTTGAGCCCTGAGCCGGTGGAACGTCGCGTAACGGAGCGGCGGTAGGGGCGATTCACAATTCGCCCGGAAGCAGATTCCTCGCGGAGTTTACCCTGAGCCCCTTCGCTTTGCTCAGGGCCGTTCGCAACCGGAGGGCGAACGGGCTCGGAAAGACATGGCGGGGGTTCAGGGCCGGGCGTCCCAACTAAAACCCGCGGATCTAAAGATCCGCGCTGCTCGCTACCGGCCTTCAGCTTGAAACGGCGGAGCGGGAATCTCTCAGGCTTCGCAATAGGGCTGGAGCGCCTGGTAGCAGGTTTTTGCCACGCTGAAGGGATCGCCTTTTTGGTAGCGGCTTCCGAAAAGCTCCGTGCTCAGGTTTCCGGTGTAGCCGATGCGTTCAAGGGCTGCGGTGATCTGTTTGAGCGGGATTGCTCCCTGGCCGGGCGGAACGCGGTCGGAATCCTGCAGGATCTCCCGTGGAATGGACCCCGGAGCATCGTGGAAGTGCACGTGTTCCACTTCGCCGGGCCGGAGAGCCTGAAGGTCCTCGAACTTGCTGACCCCTGCGAAAAAGTGGAAGGTGTCGAGGCAAACCCCGGCATTAGGCTGCGCAGCCTCCCGAAGCAATTGCAGGGACGAGAGGAGCGATCCGAACAGGGATGAGCGCGCGATGAACTCGAGCGCGATTCGAACCTTGTAGCGCGCGGCCCGTTCCGCAATCTTCACAAAGCGCTCGACCGCCGCCCGGTAATCCTCCTGCGTCGAGTGCTGTCCAACGGCAGAGAAGATGACGTAGCGGGGAACGCTGAGCGCCTGAGCCATTTCAAAGTTCTGGTCGAAGTCAGGAAGGCAGGTTTCAACGCTTCCATTCTGCTGCCCCAGGCAGGCCCCGGATGCGCAGGCGGAGACGGGCGTCAGGCCGTGCCGCCGCAACAGGGTTTCCACCTGAGGAGGTTTGAAGCCTTGTGTGCGGAGTTTCGGGAACCAGAGCTCAATACGCCTGAACCCCGCCGCCGAGTATGCTTCACAATCTTTCTCAAATGGAGCGTCCATCGTGGTGGCTTCGTTCAGGCATGGGGAAAAGCCTCCGGAAGCTCCAGGAGCGCCCTTGGTAAGGGCTGTGGTTCCGGCGGCGAGTGTTCCGGCAAGGAAATGGCGGCGTTGCATCAGTTCTACTCCCCAGTCACGGGCGGCTATAGCTTTTCGTCCAGCCTTGCGGCGCACCCAGGGAAAGCCGGCAAATAAGTATTGCCCTGGTAGCGAAGATCGCGGTGGATTCCGATGGCGGACGTGTAATAGCCGTCGACGGTCATTTTCTTGAGGCGGACGAAGAAGCGTTCGAGATCGTTCCGGGGATTCCCCTCACCCGCCGCGGACTTGGCAAGAGCTTGTTCGAGCGACCCGCCTGCCGCCTCATCGCGCATCAACTGCAATCCTTTTCTCCAATGTTCTTTCGTCCCGTCATCGCCGGTCGCCACCATCCAGTCTGCAAAAAGGCTGACCTGGGCGGCGCGCGCTCCAGGAGAATGTTGATCGGCGGGAATGATCATTTCCATCAGGTTATCGAGCACTTCAAATTCCTGCTTGGTGAAGAAGCGCAGGCGGTAATTTTCCGGCGTCCAAGCGGTTTCCGGCAAGCCGCTCGGTCGCGCGGCGGCAAGTTCCGCCGGAGCCAGCGCCCCAAGCGCCACGATCTTCAATGCCGTCCGTCGTTCCATTATTCTTTACCTCTTCGCCCCGCTGGTGCGCCGTCGCTGGGCGAACCGTTCGGGCGCTTATCATTCCCCTCGTTTCCTCTTCCACTGCAATACGCCTTTTAACCCGCCCTTAGAGATGTCCCAGCTTTCGTTGCCTCTTGATGTAATCCGCCGCACGCATGGACAACGCCATGATGGTGAGGGTCGGATTCTTCTCGCTCGTCGCCGTAAAGGTGCTTCCATCGGTTACAAACAGGTTCTTTACATCGCGGGACTGGCAATAGGCGTTCAGGACGGAAGTCTTGGGATTCTTGCCCATGCGAATGGTTCCCACAGCGTGGCTGGCGAAACCGCGCGGACCCGTCCCAAAATCGGGGTAGACGGTTCCTTTCATCCTGGAGGCGATCTCGAGCATGCTCTGTTTTTGGGCTCTCCACATCGCATAGTCGTTGGGGACAAAGCGATAGTGGACGACCGGGATGGGGATTCCGTACCGGTCCTTCTGGTTCGGATCGACCGTGACGTAGTTGGCGGGCGCCGAGACGGTTTTACCGAACGCCGCCATCTGCAAAAAACCGGGCTGCATCTTTCTCACCTGCGCTTTGAAAGCCGCTCCATAGCCGTGCAAATGGTGAGCCTGGGAGGGAAACATGTAGGATGCAAAATTCACCTGGATTCCCCAGCCGCCGGCATAATCGGCCTTGCCGGAAAGCTGATTATAGCGGGGAATATAAACGTGGTCGGTGGCTCCATCCTGGTTTGTGGGCGGCGTGCCCTCAAGCTCCTTGAGATACATCTCAACTCCCGTAACCTGGTGGCCGTGCAGATATCGGCCCACCACCCCGTTCGAGTTGCCCAGGCCGTTCGGATGGCGCGGCGAACGCGAATTCAGCAGCAAGCGCGCGGATTCCACCGTGGCGCAGCACACCACAATCACTTTTGCCCTCACTTCCTCTTCCTGCTTGGTGAGCCGGTCCACAATAGAGACGCCCCGCGCTTTCCCTTCCTGATCCACCAGGATTTCCCGCGCGATCGAGTTCTGGCGCAAGGTAAAGTTTCCAGTGGCCCGAGCCTTGGGCAGCATGCAATCGGGCGTGGTAAAAACCGAAGATACGTCGCAGCCGTCCATGCAGTGGCCGCAATAGTGGCAGGGCGGCCGGTTGTCATATGGGACGGTCAGCACCGCTTTTCGAACCGAGATCAGAGGAATGCCCATTGTCCGGGTGGCGCGCCCCAGAATGTGTTCACTGCACCGCCAGGGAATGGGAGGAAGATAATGGGTGCCGCCCGGCAGAATCTCCAGGTGGTCGTTGCGGCCGCACACGCCGATGAGCTTTTCAACGCGGTCGTAATAGGGCGCAATTTCTTCGTAGGTGATCGGCCAGTCTTCCTCAAGGCCTTCAAGCGACCGCCCGCGAAAATCCTGCGGCGCATAGCGAAGCGTTACGGCATTCCAATGGAGGCTGCGTCCGCCAAGCACGCGGATGCGGTCCACCCCGACCTGGTCGCTGGATCGATAGATGACTTTGGAGATGTCTTTCGGATAAAAGAGCGCCTGTTTTTCTCCGCGCAACCCGCGGTAAGGCAGCTCGTAGGGCCATTTGTGCGAGAGGTAAGGAGGATCAACTTCCTGTCCCGCTTCCAGCATGATGACTTTGGCGCCGCCTTCACAAAGCTCCTTGGCCATCGTGCCTCCCGCCGGGCCCGATCCAATTACGCATACGTCATAATTTGTCATAAGATGCCCTGACTGCCTGTCCTTGATTGCCGTGGAGGCAATGGCAGGCTAACACCCAGGCGCGGAACTGTCAATCTCTGAAGGGACATTGTCAAAGCTCTTTAGAAATGTCCCCTTGCTTACCTCATTAGAAGTGTCCTCTTTTTGTCGCAGTTGTTTTTTCTCTCTTGCTTGGGTTTTTGGGTTTCTGTTTTTCTCGCGGGCCCGGCCCGGAGCGCAGCCCTGCGAGCCCGCAGGGCGAGCGTTTAGGGCGCAGCGGAGGGCAAGTCCCACGACCGTGGCTGCCCGGCCCCAGCCTGCGTTTTCCTGGCCATCTGCCTCCACGCCGCCTCTCGCCAAGGATGATCGGCCGGCGGCACCCACTTCGGCTTCGCAGTCTTCCCAACGGCGGTGCTTCTCTTCTCCTGAGTGATCGGCCTGGCCGGCGCCGCAATCTCCTGCCACCGCACCGCGTGGCCGCGATATTCGATCGTCACCCGACCGTCCGGCCCTTCGCAAATCCGCACCTTCCCCCGCGCCGGCGCGTAGTTCTCACTCCGGGGCTCGAGCTGGAAGTAACGGTTCCCGTATCGCGCCACCCAGTCCTGGCTGATCGTGCGCTCCTAGGGCAACTAAACAGTCATGGTTACGCCTGGCGGGGGTCGCTGTTTTTTGCTCGCTCTTGGCCGGCTGCGGAGGCAGCGGAGGTTCCACCAGCGGCGGCGCAGGCGGCGGCAGCGGAGGCTCGCAACCTCCTCCGGTGGCGCTTGCAGACCCTTTTCACTTTGTTGGCGGGTGCCTGGTTCACGGCTTCTCTGATGAATCGCGTCAACTTCTTTTTGCGACCAATCCATGTCTTAACGAACTGGATGTCATCTCTGCGCAGGATTTTTCCGTCAAAGCCCGCCTGCCGGTTCCCCAACCCTGGGGCATCGATCAGATGGCGGACGGAAACACACTGGTGATCGGCACGCAGGCCCAGGAACTTGTCACTGTGAATGAGAACACTCTGGCTGTCACGCTGCATCCCGATTCGGCTATGGGCACTGGCACTGAGGTCAGCTTGTTCTTCCCCAACGTCGTCGCAATGGCGAATGGGAAGGTGCTGATGATCGCTGCCGAACAAGGAGTGGAATCCAACGACAACCTCGACGGCGGCCAGTTTATCTATGAGTGGGACTCCAATACCAATACCTTCACTCAGCTTGAGCCGAACGGGGCAACACAGTGTCCTCAATGCTGGGAGACGGACAGCCTAGCCCGCAGCGCCGACCACAAATGGGCCGTGTTCTCAGGCGATCAGTTTTATCTTTATAGCTCGGACACTGACAGCCTTACGTCAGCGCCGGTCGGGGCTGTAAATCCGCCGAGCGATGAGTACGGAATTCGGGGATATGCAATCAACGCAGACGGGTCGGAGATAGCGGTGGCTTCCGCTGGCCAGGTTACTTTCCTGAATAATTCCCTGGCGGTTCTGGCGACGACGCCGATTCCTTATGCCTTCCAAACCGCCCGAACAACCGTCCAGTTCAGTCCTGACGGGTCGAAGCTATACCTTCAATATGCCTTGCCCCTTACAATCGAGGAGGTTGATGCGAACAGTTACAAGGCGCTTGGCTACCTGTCAGGCGATGCGCTCCCAGGTGGCGATAATCTGCAACGACTTCTCGCGACTGATTCCGCGGGCCAAGCCTTTGTGGGGATCGATGGCGGCTTGCGCCTTGTGAACCTCACTCAGCAGCCTGTTTCAAATCCAAGTCTTAATGTGCCGCAAGCTCCCGGTTGCCCTTCGCTTGACGCTATTCTGCCGCTCGGCCAGTCTCAACAGCAATTATTGATGAACGTACCCAACGACATCAGCATCTACGTCGGCGGACGACCCGCCCAGCTGCTCAATGGAGGGACATCGATCAGTATCCCCGCCTCCTCCGTCCCCGGCCCGGCAGATGTCGAATGCGTCGACACAGATGGGGATACAGAAGTGGTTGTCGACGGGGTTTCTTATGGAGTTGATCCTCTGGGGCTTAGCGCGACTCTGCTGCCTCCTGATAGCAATCCGTTTGCCTATCTCTTCGGTTTCGGCTTTTACTCAAGTTCCCAACTCTCCAACACGACGGACCCGTCATTTGAAGGATCCGTTCTCCTGGGCGGCAAGTCCGCTTTCAACGCCTTCACGCTTGGCCCTGTCTGGGATGGCACGACTCTTGAAGGTACGGCGTTTCAGGTTCCGGGCGGTTCGCCTGGCGAGTCGGCCGATGTCACCATCACAAGCGCCTTCGGAACAGGCTATCTGAGTTCGGCGGCGACTTATTATGACTCGCCGACAATTATTCCCACATCCGGCATATTGCAACTTCTTTATGACCCCCACCGGAGCGTTCTCTACGCTCTCGCGGCAAACGAGGTGGAGGTCCTGGATGCGAATACCCTGTCATGGCAATCGCCGATGGTCTTCCCAACGAACTTTACTGCGACGAGCGGTTCATCTTCCATGGCGTTGAGTCCGGATGGCTCAAAACTTGTCGTCTCCAACTTAATCGTGGATACGGTCGGTATTGCGGAAGGCACCCGGTTGCTCGTCCTGGACCCATACAACGTTTCTTCACCGTCCGTGTTTTCGTTTATATCGGGGCAGCCGGATGGCTCGATTGCTGTCACCAATTCCAACACTGTGATTCTTGCCGGACCGGGCCCACTCGTATTCAACCTCTCGAGCGGCACGGTTTCTCCTCTAACTCTCACTGGAGGTTTCCTGGGCGTGAGCGTCGTAAGAGCTTCCGCAGATGGATCCCGCGTCTACGGCGCCCTCTTTGACACTAATACAGGCACGGTCTATTCGATCGACCCTTCCACAAACGCCGTGCAATCGGAACGTTTCGATTACCTGTTCTGGAGCGACTTGGCCGTTTCCCCGGACGGTAGCCAGTTCGCTGCGGTTGCTGAGGGACCCGGCGTTGCCGGTGACGCGGTTGGCTTTTTTGATTCTGCCCTGCAATACCTTAATACCAATCCCTATCCCGATGTAAGCGGGTAGCCACAGTCAGTGCTTTTCTGATGACTGTGGGCTTGTGGGGTATGGTTTGGGGGATGTCGAATATTCACCGGCTGCGCACCACGGACCGGATTTTCTTTGTGAGCGTCAATTTGC
>JAJYHU010000065.1 GCA_021784615.1 Acidobacteriota bacterium
GGTTCGAGCCTTCACCGAGATTCTCTGTGGAGGTCCGCCATCCTTTGGCTGAGCGATTACGTCGTAGCATGGCCAATTGTCGGGCATCTTCATTGCGGGAACACCGGCCAGTGTCATTTCGGCTGCGACTAGCATTTCGCAAGCGTCGCCCATCTGCTTAGGTGTCAAAGTCTGCAAACTCATTTGGATAGCCTAGCACTCCAAATCCAAAGTAGCCCACTACCGAAAAATGATTCAATCATTCAATGAATCAATTCTTTGCCAAGCGGATTGCAAATTGCTTGGTCCTCTTCTTTAGTTCCTCTGCTTGGTACGTCTTCTCAGTCTGCACAACTCCGCTTTTCAATGATTCAATGAATCAATCAATGGATCAATTCTTTGCCAGCGCCACCACCTTTTCCGCCGCGTCCTTCATGCCGCTCGCTACGCTGAAGCTCAGTCCTGACTCGCGCAGAATCTTCTGGCCGAGTTCCACGTTGGTGCCTTCCAGGCGCACAACGATGGGGACTTTGATCCCCAGACTCTTGGCGGCCGCCACCACGCCGTTCGCCACGATGTCGCAGCGCATGATGCCGCCGAAAATGTTGATCAGCACGGCGCGGACGTGCGGATCGCCCAGGATGATTTCAAAGCCGCGCCGAACCTGCTCCTCATTGGCGCCGCCGCCCACGTCCAGAAAGTTGGCCGGCTGCCCGCCCGCGTACTGGATGATGTCCATGGTGGCCATGGCGAGGCCTGCGCCGTTCACCATGCAGCCGACTTCGCCATCCAGCCGCACGTAGTTCAAGTTGTAATTTGAAGCTTTGACTTCCAGCGGATCTTCTTCGTCAAGGTCGCGCAGTTCGCGGATATCCTTGTGGCGGAAGAGCGCGTTGTCATCAAAATTCATCTTGGCGTCGAGCGCCAAGAGGCGCCCGTCCTTGGTGAGCACAAAGGGATTGATCTCGACCAGCGAAGCGTCCGTCGCGCGGAAAGCGCGGTAAAGGGAAGCGAAGAATTGCGCTGCATCCTT
Organism: Acidobacteriota bacterium; assembly: GCA_021784615.1. Taxonomy (GTDB): domain Bacteria; phylum Acidobacteriota; class Terriglobia; order UBA7540; family UBA7540; genus JAMCXS01. Next base: position 1,013 of record JAJYHU010000065.1, read on the forward strand.
GACCAGAATCGGATCGAGGCCCAGCCCGTAGGCGGCCTTGCGAGCCTGAAAAGGCTGGAGCCCCACGGCCGGATTGATGAATTCCTTCAGGATTTTTTCCGGATGCTCGGCGGCCACCACTTCAATCTCCACGCCGCCTTCGCTTGAGGCCATGAACACGGGCTCGGCCGCCACGCGGTCAATCACCATGCCCAGGTAAAATTCGCGTGCGATCTCCAGGCCTTCTTCGATCAGGAGCCGCCGGACGATTCTGCCCTCCGGGCCGGTTTGGGCCGTCAGCAGCTTTTTGCCCAGAATTTGGTCCGCGATGCGCTCGGCTTCCGCGGCGCTGCGGGCGAGCTTCACTCCGCCGGCCTTGCCCCGGCCGCCGGCGTGAATCTGGGCTTTGACAACGACTGTTCCGCCCAGGCGGTTTGCAACCTCGCGCGCTTCCTCGGGCGTATAGACGACTTCACCCTTGGGAGTGGCTACTCCAAAACGGGATAGGATTTGTTTGGCTTGATATTCGTGAATCTTCATGGTTGATAACTGTGGCAGCCTGATCCCGCCCCGCATGAGGCCGGATTCCGGGAGATTTTGGACGGCGCTAGCTCAAACTCCTGCAAAGGAACGCGTTTTCCATCGTACAATAGATCACGATAGCAACTCAGGAATCAGTCAGTATAGGGAATGTAAGCTGAAAATGCAAATGCAGCCCGGCGCGCCACGTTTCGCGGCGGCGCAAAGCAATTGCCGCCTCGCCTTGCCCGCGCAGCAGGAGAGATATTTGAGCTGCGGCCTTTGATGCCATGACCATGCAAATTTCTGAAGCCATCGAAAAACTGAAGCGAGGCGAAGGACTCGAGCGCCACGAAGCCCGCAATGTGATGGAGCAGCTTCTTTCCGGGCGCGTGCAGGATGAGAACATTGTGGCGTTGCTCATCGCGATGCGCGACAAAGGCGAGACCGCGGCGGAAGTGGTGGGTTTTGCGGAGGTGATGCGCGCCCAGGCCAAGCAGGTTCTGGCCGACGCCGGTGTGAGAGTGGAAGCCTTGATCGATTCCGGATCGCTGCTTGATACCTGCGGCACGGGCGGCGACCGGAAAGGCACGGCGAACGTTTCAACCGCGACGGCCTTGGTGGTGGCTGCCTCGGGCGTCCCCGTCGCCAAACATGGCAACCGGTCCATCTCCAGCCGCTGCGGAAGCGCCGATGTGCTGGAAGCGCTTGGCGTCGCAATCGATCTGCCGCTTGAAACCATTCCCGCCTGCCTTGAAAAAGCCGGGATGGTTTTCCTCTATGCGCCGCATCTGCACCTGGCCATGAAGCATGTGATGCCGGCGCGGCGCAGCATCAAAAGCAAAACCATTTTCAATCTGCTGGGGCCGGCCACGAATCCCTTGGAGGCCTCCGTGCAACTCGCCGGAGTTTACGATCAGGCGCGCACCGAAATGCTGGCGGAAGCGCTGGGCGCCGTGGGAACCCGGCGGGCTTTTGTGGCGGCGGCGGCCGACGGCCTCGATGAGATCACCATCACGGGTCCCACAAAACTTTCTGTTTACGATGCCGGGAAGGTTTCAACGCGCCAGATAGCGCCGGAGGATTTCGGCCTTCCGCTCGCCACGGTTGAATCGCTTGCGGGAGGCGACCCCGAACAGAATGGCCGCCTGCTGATGGGAATCATTGAAGGAGAGAAGAGTTCGCTGCGGGATTGCATCCTGGCCAATGCCTCGGCGGCGCTGGTGGCGGCGGAAAAGGCTGGAGACTTTCTGGAAGGCGTCGCCCGCGCCCAAGAGGCGATCGATTCCGGCCGGGCGCGCCGGACGCTTCGGGTGCTCGTCGAGTTTACGGATAAACACCGCCGGTAAGAAGTTCAAACCACCTGTGGCCCGCGCGAGCAGTGTTTACGCGGGCTCCATGCTGTTCGAAGCAAGCCGCCATCAACGCCTTCTTGTCCGCCCTGCGCTGCAGGGCAGCGGCGAGTTCACTTGCCGCGTGGCGGCATAAAAGCCGCTTCTACTTGCCTTCAGGCTCCAGGTTGTTTTCAAAAAAACTGAGCAGACGTTTGGTGAGGTACAGCCGGGCGGAATAGGCGGTGAAGCCGTGCTTTTCGCCGGGCTGAAGATAGAGCTGGTACGACTTGCCGTCGCGGATCAGCGCTTCAATAAAGTTGATGGTGTTCTGCAAATGGACGTTGTCGTCGTCGACGCCGTGCATCAGCAGGAGTTTGGCTTGCAGGTTGCCGGCGGCATCAAGCGGTGACGATTCCTCGTATCCCTCAGGATTCTCTTCGGGCGTCCGCATGTAACGCTCGGTGTAAATGCTGTCATAAAATTTCCAGTCGGTGACGGGCCCTCCCGCCGCCCCGCACTTGAAGACGTCCGGCGCATGGGTCAGCGTATACAGCGTCATGAAGCCGCCGTAAGACCAGCCCCAGATGCCCATGCGGTGGGAATCAACGTAAGGAAGAGACTTCAGGTAATTCACGCCGGCCAACTGGTCGCGCAGTTCCTGCCGCCCCAGGTGCTTGAAAATCGTGGTCTCCCAGGCGTGGCCGCGTCCCCACGATCCGCGATTGTCGAGCGACCACACCAGGAAGCCGTGCTCGGCAAAAAGCTGATCCTGGAGCGATGTCACGCCCCATTCGTTCCGCACAATCTGCACCTCCGGCCCGCCGTAGACCCCGACGATCACCGGATACTTCTTGCGGGGATCAAAATCCGGCGGCTTCAGAAGCCGCGCGTAAAGCTTGATTCCATCGGGAGCTGTAACCGTGACGAATTCGGTTTTGCCCAGCGCGTAATCGTTGAGGTGATTCTTGGGCGCGTCGAGCGTCGCGAGAAAAGTGCCGTCTGATTTGAACAGGCGCGTAACGGGCGGCGTTTTGTAGTCCGAAAAAGTTTCAACATAAAAGCGGCCGTCGGGTGAAAGAAGCAACGTGTGGGTTCCGGGCTCTTTGGAAAGCCGTTCGAGATGGGAGCCGTCGAGTCGAACCCGGTAAATCTGCCGCTCGCGCGGATCGGCCTTAGTGGAGAGAAAATAGACCCAGCCGGAATCGCCTCCGTATTGAAACATGGGCAGGTCCGAGAAGAGCGGATGGTCCAGCATCCAATTCCCGCTGGTCAGCTTTTTGATCAGATCGCCCTGGGGGCTGTAAAGATAGAGGTGCAGCCATCCGTCGCGCTCAGAAAGCCACAGGAAGCGTCCGCCGCCGAGAAAACCCGGAGGACGGAGCGAATTGATCCAATAACGATCTTTCTCCACCAGCAGGGTGCGGTTGGTTCCCGAATCGGCGTTCCACAGATGCACGGCCATCTCCGTCTGATTGCGATTCAGAGTGACGAACGAGACGCCTTTTGAATCCGGCGCCCAGGAAAACGATGGGCCGAAATATTCAATGGGCAGGGAATCGCCGGGAGGAGTCCAATCATATCTCTTGCCGCTATCGACGGAGACAACATGGAAGCTGGCCTTCGGGTTCGGGTCGCCTGCTTGCGGAAAGCGCTGAAGAGAAAACTCTACGTGAGTTGAAAGGAAATGGATGAGGGGGTACGCGGGCACCGGGGAGTCGTCGAGCCGGAGATAGGCGATCTCTTTGCCGTCAGGCGACCATTCGTACGCGCGGCCCGTCGAGCGGTCGGCCAGTTCCTCCTTGTAAACCCAATCAAGTTTTCCATTCAGGATGAGCGGCGTTCCGTCGCTCGTCAGTTGGGTGATTTGCCCGGTCGCGATATTCAGCGCGTAAAGATTGTTCTGCTTGACGAAAGCGACGCGGCCTCCCGTGGGAGAAAAGGTTGGCTCCTCGTCACCCTGCGGATCGTTGGTCAATTGCCGTGTTTTGCCGCTCGCGAGGTTGTACAGCCAAAGATCGCCGCCGCCCTCGAAGAGAATCTGATCGCCCTTGGGCGACCAGCGGTAGGTATCGAGGTTGACGCCGGCGTCCGAAGAAATCTTCAGACGGCGCTGCCGGTGGGTTGCCACGTCGTAAACGCACAACTCCTCGCCCTCGTTGCCGTTTCGGAGATAGCTGATTTGTTCGCTTCCGGGCCGCCAGCGCACTCGGCTGACGGTGCCCGGAACAATCTGTCCTTGGCTAGTGACAAGTTCGGGAGTGAGGAGTTTTTTCGCCGCCCAGCCGGAAGGTGAAAGCGCCAGCAGGACGACCAGAAAAATACTGAGCCGCAGAAGTAATTTCTTCATGGATTCCTTTGTCCTATAAAGCCGAGTTGGGTGAAGGACTTGATCTCGAATCATCGCCGCTTTTGCCTGCTCAAACGCAAAACGTTATCCCTTTTGGCGCGGATTGTAAACTTTCTTCCCGTGCGGCCGATGAATTCTCTTCGTGCGACACGAAAAATCGGCCTTCCCGTTTTGCAACCGCCTGGCGCGCTGGGCGCGGTTCATATCCTTCAGAGCGGAACGAGCTTGCAGCCAGATGACGAGATTGCGTTTTCAGCCGCGTCCGCAGCCGGAGCGCGGCAGGCGCAGCCGCGCCGCAAAAGTTCTTTCCGTCCTGCTGGCCGCGGCCGGCGCGCTCATCGCCGGTTCCGCCGCGCGTGGAGCGCCGCCGCGCGCGCGGGCCATCTGGACCTTTAACCACAGCCTGACCAACACTCTGGGAGGCGGATACAACGTTTTTTCCAGAGATCCCTCCTGGGCGCGAAGCTATTTGGATGCGGCTGTTCATCGGCCGCAATCGGGCCACTCGCTGCGGATTACGGCTCATCGCGCGATTGAGGGGTTCTGCGGAGTGTGGTTTGACTTCTATCCCGCGAACTCCTCTCCGAAGCGATATTTCGAAGCGCGCGCCTATCCTTATCTCGCTTTCTGGATCAAAGGGCAGAAGCCCGGCGGAGATTTTGACATCAAGCTTGTCGATTCAAGAGGTGAAAGCCATGAGGGTGCCGCCGCCACCCGGCCGCTCCACGATTACCTCGCCGCGGGAATCACCACGCGGTGGCAAAAGGTCACGATCCCTCTTGCCGATTTCACGGAGACCGATCCTGGCTCTCTGGCCCGGATGGTATTCATCTTCAACGCGCCGGGCGATTACGAGTTCTACGTGGACGACGTCTCCTTTGATTCATCGCTCGACGCTTCCGGCTGGGCGCCAGAGGCCACAGATCCGCAGCCTGCGCGGCGCGAAGATGCGGCGCCCTACCATTCCATGTGGGTCTGGAAGACGGCGGAGCTTCTCAACAATCCTCAGGCGGCGAACCGCCTTTTCGATTTTTGCGCGCGCACGGGATTGGAGGAGATTTATCTTTCTGTGGATTTCGATACGTCTCCGGGCCATCGAATTCCTGTTTCGATTCCCGATGCCCCGTCATACGGAGCTTTCCTCGAAGCGGCGCACAAGCGCGGGCTTCGCGTTGAAGCTCTTGCCGGCGCGCCCGTCTGGGCGGCAACGGCCTACCATGTGCGGGCGCTTGGAGCGGTCCGGGCCATTCTGGAATTGAATGCCAGGATGCCCAGCGAGGGTCGATTCGACGGCATCCACTTTGATGTTGAGCCTTATCTCTTGCTGGGCTTTGCCGTGCCGGGCTACCGCAAGCGGCTTCTCGAAGAATATCTTGAGATGGTTGCCCAGTGCTCCGCCGCTGCCCGCAAAGGTCAGGTGACCTTCACCTGCGACATTCCCTGGTGGTTTTTCCCGGCCTCGCCCGCCGCGCGGCAACAGTTTACGGTGCCCTTCAACGGCACGGAAAAAACCGTGGGCGAGCACGTCGCGGACCTGCTCGATTCCGTGACCATCATGGATTATCGAAATGAAGCGGATGGCTCGGGAGGAATCATCACGTTTGGAATCCCGGCTCTCGCCTACGCTGCGAAAGTTCGCAAGACGGTCCGGATCGGGCTTGAGACTTCAGCGGAAAAACCGACCGTTGTCACATTTGCCGTGGCTGTTTCCACAGGAACATTCTTCGCCAAACTCCGGCAAAAGCGCCTGGAGAACCAGCGCTCTTTTGAGGGTTACGCCATGCACGCCTTAAGAGCCGATGGCTCGGTCTTTATCGGGCTCGGCCCGCTGCTCCATTCAAAACGGGCGCCCGAGATGCCGATGGAAGTTGCCCTTGACCGGCTTCGGAAACTGTTCGGGGCGAAGTTTGCGGACCGCTTTACGGTGGAGAATGAAATCGGCGAGGCGCGCTCAGCGGTTGCCGACGATCCCGAGTGGCAGAACTTTGAGCTTGTGGAACTTCAGGCCGCTGGGCGAGGCCGAAAGGTCGAGGCCTTCCAGGCCGTCCGATGCACTCCGCCGATCACCACTTTCCATGGCCTCGGACGGAAAGTCTTTCGTGAAGAAACCCGCTCCGCCGCCGATTGGCTCGATCGTTATTCGAGCTTTGGCGGACTTGCCGTCCACTACTATCAAAGCTTTCGGGCTTTGCTGGCGTCGCCGTAAACCTGACACAGTCCGCCCAAGATGGTTTGGCTCGTCCTGGCACGCGCCAGCGGCTCCATCCCGCAGCTACGCTCTGCAGATTTCCAACCGTCGCGGAAATCCGTCAGAGGTTAAGGAAGTTTTCGAGAAGCTGTTTGCCGGAATTGGTGAGGACGGATTCGGGATGGAACTGGACGCCTTCCACTTTCATCTCTTTGTGGCGGAAGCCCATGATGAGCCCGTCGGGCGAGGTTGCGGAGACCGCAAGGCAATCGGGAAGACTGTCGCGCTCGACAATCAGCGAGTGATACCGCGTGGCAGGGAAGGGATTAGGCAAACCGGAAAAAATCGTCTTGCCGTCGTGAGAGATCGCGCTGGTCTTGCCGTGCATAATTTCCGGCGCCCGGATCACCTTGCCGCCGAACGCCTGCCCGATGGCCTGATGGCCCAGGCAAACTCCCAGAATGGGCGTGCGGCCGGAGAAGGTGCGGATTACGTCCAGGCAGATGCCTGCTTCAGACGGCGTTTTCGGGCCCGGCGAGATCACAATGCGCTCGGGCGCCATGCGCTCGATCTCCTCGATCGTGATCTGATCGTTGCGGCGCACTTCGATCTCCGCCCCCAGTTCGCCGAGATATTGCACCAGGTTGTAGGTGAACGAATCGTAGTTGTCGATAACTAGAATCATTTGCTTGCCTTATGCTCCCTAATGTGCCCATTATACGCTGATCCTGAGAAGAGGAAGAAGCCCATGACGAAAACAGCCCGCCGATCTTTCTTGAAACAAGGATTTGGAAGCCTTGCCGCCCTGGGAGCGGCCGGCTCGGGCGCAGATGGGGCGCTTGCGGCAGCCCGCCGGGCGGAACCTTCCGACAACCCGGAAGCGCCGAGAAATTTTCATCTGGGGTTGGTTACTTACAACCTGGCCAGGAACTGGGACATCGATACCATCATCAAGAACTGCCGGGAGTGCGACTTCAAAGGCGTGGAACTGCGCACCACGCACAAGCACGGCGTTGAGCCCTCGATCAGCAAGGCCAAACGGGCGGAAGTACGGAAGCGATTTGAAGGTTCCGGCGTGCGCCTGGTCAGCCTGGGCTCGGCGTGCGAGTTCGAATCGCCTGATCCCGCCGTTATCGAGCAGAACATCGAACTTACCAAGAAGTTTTGCGAACTCGCGCACGACGTGGGAGGGATCGGCGTCAAGGTGCGCCCGAACGGTTTTCCGCCGGGCGTCCCGCATGAAAAGACTCTCGATCAAATTGGCCACGCGCTCTCAAAATGCGGAGACATCGCGCAATCCTGCAATGTGGAAATCTGGCTGGAAGTGCACGGCCAAGGCACCATGCTTCCCGTCAACATGCGGCGCATCATGGAGGTTGCTGATCATCCCGCCGTCGGCATCTGCTGGAACTCGAACGCTACGGATGTGGCGGGAGGCTCTGTCAGGCCGAGCTTTGAATTGATCGGCCGCTGGCTCCGCAGTTGCCACATCAATGAACTGTGGAAGAGGGAATATCCCTGGCGTGAACTTTTCGCCCTGTTCCGAACGGTGGGCTACGACCGCTATACTTATGCGGAAATTCCGGAAAGCTGCGAACCCATCCGCCTGATGCAATACTACCGCCGGCTCTGGGAATACGAAACGGCGGCGTAGGGAAAGCCGAAGGCAATGGGAATCGATCCCATCACGCTCGAAGGCCGGAGGGTACGATTGGAGCCGCTCAGCTTGTCGCACCACGCGGCGCTGTGCGTGGCGGGCCTGGACTTCGAATTGTGGCGCTGGAGCCCGCGCAACGTTCGCACGCCGAAAGACATGCGCGCCTACATCGAGCAGGCGCTCGCGGACCAGGCGCGGGGAACGTCCTTGCCCTTTGCCACGATCGACCGCTTGAGCGGCAAGGTCATCGGCAGCACCCGCTTCCTGAACATGGACGCTTCCAATCTTCGCGTGGAAATCGGAGGGACCTGGCTGGGAAAAATGTGGCAGCGAACCGGCGCCAATACGGAAGCCAAGTACCTGATGCTTTGTCACGCCTTTGAAGCGCTCGGCTGCCTCCGCGTGGAATTCAAAACGGATTCGCTGAACCGGCAGTCAAGGGAAGCGATTCTGCGCCTGGGCGCAAAAGAGGAAGGGACGCTGCGCAATCACATGCTGACCTGGAGCGGCCGCATCCGCCACACCGTCTATTACAGCATCATCGATTCCGAATGGCCGGAAGTGAAAGCGCGGCTCGAGCAGAGACTCAATGGCGGCAGCCAGAAAGTGCAATAGCCCTACAAGCCTTTTTCCGCCATTTCAAAAGCTTTGAGCATGGCTTTGGCCTTGTTGATGGATTCCCGGTACTCGAGGGTTGGGACGGAATCCGCCACAATGCCGGCGCCCGCCTGAAGGTAGGCTTTTGCGTCTTTGATAAGCACCGTGCGAATCACGATGCAGGAATTCAAATTGCCGGAAAAATCCGCATAGAGGATGGCGCCGCCGTAGAGGCCGCGGCGGGTGGGTTCAAGTTCATCGATGATTTCCATGGCGCGAACTTTGGGCGCTCCCGTCAAGGTTCCGGCCGGAAAGCAGGCGCCGAGCGCCGCGGTGCTG